>JAIUOX010000045.1 GCA_020160955.1 Pseudomonadota bacterium | reverse complement strand
GCCACGGCGCGTTCTTCGCACTCGGCGGCTACGCCATGGGCATGCACCTCATGCGCCAGATCGGCGAGCGCGGCGTCTACGGCAACCCCGAGCTTCCCGACTTCATGGTCTTCCTCAACTGGAAGGAGCTGCCCTGGTACTGGCAGGGCTTCGACAACTTCGCCTTCGCCATGCTGATGGTGATGGCGGTGCCCGGCGTGCTGGCGTTCCTGTTCGGCTGGTTCGCCTTCCGCTCGCGGGTGACCGGCGTCTACCTCTCGATCATCAGCCAGGCGATGACCTTCGCCCTGATGCTCGCCTTCTTCCGCAACGACATGGGCTTCGGCGGCAACAACGGGCTCACCGATTTCAAGGATATCCTCGGCTTCAACCTGCAGGCCGACGCCACCCGGGCGGCGCTGTTCGTCGCCTCGGCGACGGCGTTGTTCCTGGGCTACCTCCTGTGCCGCTTCATCGTCACCTCCAGGCTCGGCAAGGTGCTCGTGGCCGTGCGCGACGCCGAGAGCCGGACCCGCTTCCTCGGCTACAGCGTCGAGTACTACAAGCTGTTCGTCTTCGTCGTCTCCGCGGTCATGGCCGGCATCGCCGGCGCCCTGTACGTGCCGCAGGTGGGCATCATCAACCCCAGCGAATTCGCACCCGCGACCTCCATCGAGATCGTCATCTGGGTGGCGGTCGGCGGCCGCGGCACCCTGCACGGCGCGATCCTCGGCGCCTTGCTCGTCAACTACGCCAAGAGCTACCTGACCGGAGCGGTTCCGGAGCTGTGGCTGTTCGCGCTGGGCGCGCTGTTCATCGCCGTCACCCTGTTCCTGCCCAAGGGCGTGGTCGGGCTGTGGGCGCAGTTGCGTACCCGCCGCGCCGCGCCGCCGCCCGCCGCGCCGCCGGCCGGGCCGGCCAAGGCGAGGGCCACGGCATGAGCATCACCGAGCAGAGGAGCACCTCGGCGCTGCTGTATCTCAGCGGCGTGACGGTCTCGTTCGACGGCTTCAAGGCGCTCAACAACCTGTCGCTGCTGGTCGAGCCGGGCGAGATGCGGGCCATCATCGGTCCCAACGGCGCCGGCAAGACGACGATGATGGACGTCATCACCGGCAAGACCCGGCCCGACGAGGGCGAGGTCGTGTTCGACGGCAAGGCCGACCTGACCAAGCTCGACGAGGCGTCGATCGCCACGCTGGGCATCGGCCGCAAGTTCCAGAAGCCGACCGTGTTCGAGAACCACACGGTGCGCGACAACCTGCTGCTGGCGCTGGCCGGCCTGCGGTCCTGGTACAAGTTGCTGGGAGCGCAGCCGACCAAGGCCGAGAACGACCGGCTGGACGAGATCCTGTCGGTGATCCGGCTGGAAGGGCAGCAGCACATGCTGGGCGCCCGGCTCAGCCACGGCCAGAAGCAGTGGCTGGAGATCGGCATGCTGCTCGCCCAGGACCCCAAGCTGCTGCTGGTCGACGAACCGGTGGCCGGCATGACCGACGTCGAGACCGAGACCACCGCCCACGTGCTGCGCGAGATCAACCGCACGCACTCGGTCGTCGTGGTCGAGCACGACATGAGCTTCGTGCGCGCGCTCGGCGTCAAGGTCACGGTGCTGCACGAGGGCTCGATGCTGGCCGAGGGCTCGCTCGACCAGGTCAGCGCCGATCCGCGCGTCGTCGAAGTCTATCTCGGTCGCTAGCCATGCTGTCGGTGCAGAACGTCGATCTCTACTACGGTGCCGCCCAGGCGCTGCGCTCGGTCTCGCTGAGCGCCAGCATCGGCCGCGTCACCTGCCTGCTCGGCCGCAACGGCGTCGGCAAGACCAGCCTCTTGCGCGCCATCTGCGGCCTCCAGCCGATCGCCTCGGGCTCGATCACGGTCGACGGCCAGGAAGTCTCGAAGCTGCCGCCCTACGAGCGGGCGCGGCGCGGCGTGGCGCTGGTGCCGCAGGGCCGCGAGATCTTCCCGCTGCTGACCGTGAAGGAGAACCTCGAGACCGGCTACGCGCCGCTGAAGCGCGACCAGAAGAAGGTGCCGGACGAGGTGTTCGAGCTGTTCCCGGTGCTGCAGTCGATGCTGCGCCGCCGCGGCGGCGACCTGTCGGGCGGCCAGCAGCAGCAGCTGGCGATCGGCCGCGCGCTGACCATGCGGCCGCGCCTGCTGGTACTCGACGAGCCGACCGAGGGCATCCAGCCGTCGGTCATCAAGGACATCGGCCGCGCCATCACCTTCCTGCGCCAGCGCGGCGACATGGCGATCCTGCTGGTCGAGCAGTACCTCGACTTCGCGCACGAGCTGGCCGACGACTTCGCGGTGATGGACCGCGGCGAGATCGTGATGTCGGGAACGCGCGAGACCTTCGACACCGAGGCGGTGCGCCGCCACATGACGGTCTAGAGGCCGCGCATCCCGCCCAGCGTCTCGATCAGCGGGTCGATCGAGGCGCGGATCAGGCCGTAGCGCGGGTAGTCGAGGTCGATCGTCATCCACAGCGCGGCGGCCAGCACGACGCCGTACAGCAGGTCGAGCCAGGCGAAGCGCCGGCCGATCTGGCCATGCCCGAACGCCGCCAGGCCGAGGCTCAGGCCGGCGGTGATCAGCACGCCGACCAGGATGGCGACCGGCAGGTGCCGCTTGGAGGCCGACAGGTGGGTGGTGTGCAGGTCGATGACCTCGTTCAGCGCCGGCAGCACCAGCAGCGCCAGCGCCGGGTTGCCGGCCGTGCCGTCGATCCCGGCCTTCCAGATGCGGGCATGGAACGTGTTGGCCCTGGCGATGTGCGCCACGACGGGCTCGACGTCGCTCTGGCGCAGTGCCTCGACGCGGTCGGCGGCGTAGTCGCGCAGTGCGCCCCTGAGCTGGCCGCGTGACGGCTCGGGCAGGGTGTCGGCGCGCAGCCAGGCGGTGCCCAGCGCGTTGGCTTCCTTGACGATGATGTCGAGCCGCTCGACGTAGCGCGAGGCGGCGCCCGAGAAGGCGAAGCCGATCAGGAAGGCGACCATCGCGAAGGTCGCGCCGCGCACGATCCCCAGCTGGTGGTCGAAGGCCTCGTCGCGCGGCCCGACCCGGCGGCCGAGGCGGTAGCCGAGGTCGGACGAGACGTAGGCGCCGACGACGAGGATGGCGAACAGGACGGGAGGGGGAATCCAGAGCATGGCGGGTCGCGGCTGCGACCCTAGACGCCCCGGCCGCCGCGCACCAGCCGGCCCGGCCGCTCGCCTGTGAGTTGGTCGTCGCGCAGCGTCTCGACGCCGGCGTTGAAGACGTGGCGGTAGCCCTCGGCGCGCTGCACCAGCCGCCGGCCGCCGGCCGGCAGGTCGTACACCACCTCGGGCCGCTTGAGCGTCAGCGCCTCGAAGTCGATGACGTTGATGTCGGCCTTGAGGCCCGGCACCAGCAGGCCGCGGTCGAGCAGGCCGTAGGCCTCGGCGGTGCCGCGGGTCTGCTTGGCGACCAGGAACTCGAGCGGCAGCTTCGGCCCCCGGGTGCGGTCGCGGCCCCACAGGGTGAGCAGCGAGGTCGGCGAGGAGGCGTCGCAGATCACGCCGACATGGGCGCCGCCATCGGCCACGCCCAGCACGGTCGCCGGGTCGGTGATCATGTCGTGGACCACGCCGAGGTCGCCCTGGCTGTAGTTCTCGAACGGCAGCATCAGCAGGCCCTTGCCGCCGCGCGCCATCATCTCGTCGAGCCCCACCGCCTGCGGCGTCCGCCCGCTCCGCTTGGCCAAGGCGGCGATCGAGTTACCGGCCTCGGGCTCGTAGTCGGGCCGCTCGCCGATCGGGAACATCTTGTGGAAGGCCTCGGCCATGAAGGCGCGCGGCCCGTCGCCGGTCGGCTCCTCGAGCAAGCGGCGGCGCAGCTCGGCGTCGCCCGCCAGCCTCTGGTAGCGCTCGGCGGGGGAGAGGGCGCGCATCGCGAGCCAGGCGGGATGGGCGGCGAACGGGTGGGCGGTGGTCTCCAGCCCCATGATCACGCCGATCGCCCGGCTGCCGACCTGGGCGTTGGCGCTGCGGCCCTCGCGGCGCACCGCGTGGATCTGGTCGAGCGTCTCGCGCCACAGGGTCGGCTTGGCGTCGACCTGCACCAGCAGGCAGGACAGCGGCCGGCCGGCGACCTTGGCGGCGGCGTCGAGCGCCTCGAACTCGCCGGGGCCGAAGTCGGAGTTGACCTGCAGCACGCCGCGGCCGGCGCGCCGCATGCCCTCGGCGATGCCCAGCAGCTCGGCCTCGCGGGCGCTGAGCGACGGCGTGAAGCGGCCGTCGCGCGCCCGGTGCTTGGTGGTGCGCGAGGTCGTGAAGCCGAGCGCGCCGTCGCGCAGCGCCTCCTCGGTGAGGCGGGCCATCTCGGCGATCTCGGCCTCGGTCGGCACCTCGGCATGGTCGGCGCCGCGCTCGCCCATCACGTAGAAGCGCAGCGCGCCGTGCGGCAGCTGGGCCGCCACGTCGACGGTGCGGCGCATGCGGTCGAGCGCCGACAGGTAGTCGTCGAACGATTCCCAGTCGAACTTCACGCCCTCGCTCAGGACAGTGCCCGGGATGTCCTCGACGCCTTCCATCAGGTTGATCAGGTAGGACGACTGGCCCGGCCGCACCGGCGCGAAGCCGACGCCGCAATTGCCGAACACCGTGGTCGTGACGCCGTGCCACGACGACGGCGTGACGTCGGCGTCCCAGGTCGCCTGGCCGTCGTAGTGGGTGTGGATGTCGACGAAGCCCGGCGTGACCAGCAGGCCGGCGGCGTCGATCTCGCGCTTGCCCGGCCCGAGGGCCTCGCCCACGGCGGCGATCTTGCCGTCCTGCACGGCGACGTCGGCGACCCGGCGCGCGGCGCCCGAGCCATCGATCACGGTTCCATTTCGGAGAACGAGGTCATACATGCCCCGAGGATAGGCCCGGCCCGCCGGGCGGTCTATGTTCGGGGTCGATCCAGCCATCCCGGACGGGGGACCGACCTTTGCAAAAGCCGCTTCTCTTCACGCCCTTCACGATGCGCGGCGTGACCGCCCCCAACCGCTGCGTGGTCTCGCCGATGGTGCAGTACCGCGCCACGGACGGGCTGGTGAACGACTACCACCTGGTCCACCTCGGCAAGTTCGCGCTCGGCAAGTTCGGCACGGTGTTCACCGAGAACTGCGCCGTCGAGCCGCGCGGCCGGGTCACCCAGGGCGACCTCGGCATGTGGCATGACAGCCAGGTCGAGGGCCACAAGCGGCTGGTCCGCTTCCTCAAGCAGGAGGGCGCCCTGGCGGCGACCCAGATCACCCACTCGGGCCGCAAGGGCTCGACCCCGCGCGCCTTCGACAAGCCCGGCGAGCTGGGCCCGGCCGGCGCCAACTGGCAGCGCTGGGAAGTGGTCGGCCCGTCGGCGCTGGCCGCCGCCGATGGCTGGATGGTGCCGCACCAGCTCGAGGCCAGGGAGATCGAGGACCTCGTGAAGAAGTTCGGCGAGGCGGCGCGGCGCGCCGATGCCGCGGGCTACGACGTGATCGAGATCCACGGCGCGCACGGCTACCTGCTGGCGCAGTTCCTGTCGCCGCTCAGCAACACGCGCAACGACCAGTACGGCGGCGACCGCGCCGGCCGCATGCGCTTCCCGCTCGCCGCGGCGAAGGCGGTGCGCGACAACTGGCCCGAGCACAAGCCGATGTTCATCCGCGTCTCGGCGGTCGACGGCGCCGGTGGCTGGGACGTCGACGACACGGTGGCCTATGCCAAGGAACTGAAGGCGCTGGGCATCGACGTGGTCGACGTGTCGTCGGGCGGCCTGACCGGCGTGTCGACGGCGCTGCCGGTCAAGCGGTCGCTGGGCTTCCAGGTGCCGTTCTCGGCGGCGGTCAAGCGCCAGGCCGAGATCTCGACCATGGCGGTCGGCCTGATCCTTGACGGGCCGCAGGCCGAGGCGATCCTGCAGGCCGGCGACGCCGACCTGATCGCGATCGGCCGGCAGGCGCTCTACGATCCGTTCTGGGCGCTGCACGCGGCGCAGGAACTGGGCTGCGACGGCGACTTCGGGATGTGGACGCCGGAATACGGCTGGTGGCTGGAGAAGCGGAAGAACAATCTGGTCGGCCTCAAGAAGTAGACTGACGAAGAAGCAAGCAAGACGAACAAGACGACGAACAAGACAACGGGAAACGCGAGACATGACGGGCATCCTGGCCGGCCTTCGCATCGTCGAAGGCTCGGCATTCATCGCCGCGCCGCTGGGCGGCATGACGTTGGCGCAACTCGGCGCCGACGTGATCCGCTTCGACGACATCCATGGCGGCCTCGACAGCGACCGCTGGCCGGTCACGAAGGACGGCGCGTCGATCTACTGGGCCGGCCTGAACAAGGGCAAGCGGTCGATCGCCGTCGACCTGCGCAGCCCGCGCGGCCGCGAACTCCTGACCGCGCTGATCACCGCGCCGGGCGAGGGCAACGGCATCTTCGCGACCAACATGCCGGCGCGCGGCTGGCTCTCCTACGAGGAGCTGGCGAAGAAGCGCGCCGACCTGATCGCGCTCAACATCGTCGGCGCGCGCGACGGCAGCGCCCACGTCGACTACACGGTGAACGCCATCACCGGCTTCCCGATGGTCACCGGCCCGGTCGGCCACGGCGGGCCGGTCAACGCCGTGGCGCCGCCGTGGGACCTCGCCACCGCCTATGCCGGCGCGCTGGCGATCGTCGCGGCCGAGCGGCACCGCAGCCGCACCGGGCAGGGCCAGCGTATCGTGCTGCCGCTGCAGGACATGGCGCTCGCCGCGACCTCGGCGCTCGGCTACATCGGCGAGGCGGCGGTCAACGCGGTCGACCGGCCGCGTTTCGGCAACGAGATCTTCGGCACCTTCGGCCGCGACTTCCGCACCAAGGACGGCCGCCACGTCATGATCTGCATCTTCTCGGACCGCCACGTCGACGCGCTGGCCAGCGCCGGCGGTTTCGTCGAGGCGTTCCGGCGCATCGAGGCGGAGCAGGGCGTCGACCTCAAGACCGACGCCGGCCGCTGGACGGCGCGGGCCGCGCTGTGCGCCGTGATCGAGCCGTGGGTCGCGGCGCAGACCGCCGACGAGGTCGGCGCGGCGCTGAAGAAGGCCGGCGCGCTGTGGGCGCCGTACCAGACCTTCCGCGAGCTCGCCAACGACCGTGCCCACGTGCTCGACAACCCGATGTTCACGATCCTCGACCAGCCCGGCATCGGCCGCTACCCGGTGGCCGCGACGCCGTTCCAGTTCGGCGCCTTCGAGCGCGAGGTGCCGCGCGTCGCGCCGACGCTGGGCCAGCATACCGACGAGATCCTGTCCGGCATCCTCGGCCTCGGCGAGCGCGAGATCGGCAAGCTGCACGACGACAAGGTGGTCGGTGGCCCCCGATAGGGTCCTCGTCGCCGGCGGCGGCATCGGCGGCCTGGCGGCGGCGCTGGCGCTCGCCCAGAAGGGCATGGCGTCGACGGTGCTCGAGAAGGCCAGCCAGCTCGGCGAGATCGGTGCCGGCATCCAGCTCGGCCCCAATGCCTTCCATTGCTTCGACCGGCTGGGCGTCGGCGAGGCGGCGCGCGGCATGGCGGTCTACATCGACCAGCTGCGCCTGATGGATGCGCTGGCCGACGGAGAGATCACCCACATCGACCTCGGCGCGGCGTTCCGCGCCCGCTTCGGCAACCCCTACGCCGTGGTCCATCGCGGCGACCTGCACGGCGTGCTGCTGAAGGCGTGCCGCGACCACGCGCTGATCGAGCTGCGGACCAGCGCCGAGGTGACGGGGTACGACCTCGAGGAGACGGCGGTGACGGCGCGGCTGGCGAGCGGCGCCAGCCTGCGCGGCCGCGCGCTGATCGGCGCCGACGGGCTGTGGTCGAACGTGCGCCGCCAGGTCGTCGGCGACGGCAAGCCGCGCGTCTCGGGCCACACCACCTATCGCTCGGTGATCCCGACCGAGCAGATGCCCGAGGACCTGCGCTGGAACGCCGCCACGCTGTGGGCGGGACCGAAGTGCCACATCGTCCATTACCCGCTGTCGGGCTGGAAGGTGTTCAACCTCGTCGTCACCTACCACACCGACGCGCCCGAGCCGGTGGCCGGCCAGCCGGTGCCGGTCGAGACGGTGCGCCAGGGCTTCGGCCATGTCTGCGCCCGCGCCCGCAGCATCATCGAGCACGGCAAGGACTGGAAGATGTGGGTGCTGTGCGACCGCGACCCGACCGATCGCTGGACCGACGGCCGCGTCGCGCTGCTCGGCGACGCCGCCCACCCGATGCTGCAGTACATGGCGCAGGGCGCCTGCATGGCGATGGAGGACGCGGTGTGCCTCGCCGACTCGCTGCACCGCACCGAGTCGGTCGAGGCCGGCCTCAGGACCTACCGCGACCGCCGCGTGCTGCGCACCGCGCGCGTGCAGCTGATGTCGCGCGCCATGGGCGACCACGTGTACCACCCGGCCGGGCCGCACGCCGCGCTGCGCAACGCGCTGATGAGTGCCAAGAGCCAGCCGCAGTGGCTGGACACCATGGACTGGCTGTACGGCGGCAACGGCCTCGACTGACGATCAGGCCGTGGCTTCAGTTCGGCGCCTCAGGTCGGTGCCGGGATCTTCGCGTCCTTGATCACCTTGCGCCAGCGCACGGTCTCGGCGGCCAGCCGCTGGCCGTAGGCTTCCGGCGTTCCGCCGGTGGTGACGTAGCCCAGCCCGGTCAGCCGGTCCTTGACGCTGTCGGCCTTGAGCGCGGCGTTGATCGCGGCATTCCAGGCGGCGATCACGTCGGGCGGCGTGCCGGCGGTGGTCGCCACGCCGAAGTACACCGCGGCCTCCAGCTCGGGCATGCCGAGCTCGGCCGCGGTCGGCACGTCGGCGACGTTGGGCACGCGCTTGGGCGAGCCGCAGATCAGGCCGCGCATCGTGCCGGCGCGGATCTGGGCATCGACCGGCGTGGTGGTGTCGACGAACACCTGGACGTGGCCGGCGACGGCGTCGCGCAGTGCCTCGGCCGCGGCCTTGTAGGGGATGTGCTGCAGCTTGCCGTTGGTGCGCGTGGCGATCAGCTCGCCCCACAGGTGCGGCAGGCCGCCGGTGCTCGAGGTCGAGTAATGGACCGGGCCGGGCTGCGCCTTCACCCACTCGAGGAACTCGGGGAAGGTCTTCGCCGGGTTCGCCGCGTTGACCGCCAGCACGCACGGGATGTCGGCCAGCTGGGCCACCGGCGCGAGGTCCTTCTGCGGGTCGATCGGCAGCGGCATGTCGAACGCCGGCAGCAGCGCCGCCGTGGTCGTCATCAGCAGCAGGCTGGTGCCGTCCGGCTTGCTCTTGGCGACGTTGACCATGCCCACCATGGTGCCGCCGCCCGGCCGGTTCTCGACCACGATGGTCTTGCCGGTGTCGGTCGAGACCCGCTCGGCCAGCACGCGGCCGGCGGTGTCGGTCGAGCCGCCCGGCCCGTAGGGCACGACGAGGCGGGGCTGGCTGGCGCTGCCCTGGGCGCGGACGAGCGTCGGCAGGGCGAGCGTGGCCAGCGTGGCGGCGGCGAAGGCGCGGCGTTGGATCATTGGAACCTCCCTTGAAGCGCCGGCACCCTAGGGCCGGCCGGTCGGCCGGGGAAGTCGTCCCGGCGGACCCGTACCGCGCGTCGAACGGCGGCTGTCCTGTTGCCGCCGCGTAGGGCGCGCCCTATCTCTGGTCCATGAGGGACCCTCTCAGCGTTTCCCGCCTGGCCGACATCATCGACCAGGCGCGCGGTTCGGCCCCGGCCGACCTGGTGGTGAAATCGGTCGGCATCCTCGACCTGACCTCGGGCGAGATCGTCACCGGCGACATCGCCATCGCTGGCGACCGCATCGTCGGCACCCACGAGACCTACCGCGGCGCGACCGAGATCGACGGCAGCGGCCTGGTCGCGGTGCCGGGCTTCATCGACAGCCACGTCCACTGCGAATCGACGCTGGTCCCGCCGCTCGAGTTCGACCGCTGCGTCGTGCCGCGCGGCACCACGACGGCGATCTGCGACCCCCACGAGATCTGCAACGTGCTGGGCGTCGAGGGGCTGAAGTTCTTCCTTGCCTGTGCCGAGGTCACGGTGATGGACCTGCGCGTGCAGCTGTCGTCCTGCGTGCCGGCCACCCACCTCGAGAGCTCGGGGGCGCGGCTGGAGGCCGAGGACCTGCTGCCCTTCAAGCATCACCCGCACGTGCTGGGGCTGGCCGAGTTCATGAACGTGCCGGGCGTGCTGGCCAAGGATCCCGGCGTGCTGCGCAAGCTCGCGGCCTTCTCCGACGTGTCGATCGACGGCCACTCGCCGCTGCTGTCGTCGTACGACCTCAATGCCTACATCGCCGCCGGCGTGCGCAACTGCCACGAGACGACCTCGGCCCGCGAGGCGCGCGAGAAGCTGGCCAAGGGCATGCAGATCCTCGTGCGCGAGGGCACGGTGTCCAAGGACCTCGCCGCGCTGGCCGAGCTGATCACCGCCGACCGCGCGCCGTTCCTCGCGCTGTGCACCGACGACCGCAACCCGCTCGACATCGCCGAGGAAGGCCACCTCGACCACGTCATCCGCGCCGCCATCGCGCGCGGCGTCCGGCCGCTCGACGCCTACCGTGCCGCCTCGTGGTCGGCCGCCCGGCACTTCGGCCTGTTCGACCGTGGCCTCGTGGCGCCGGGCCAGCGCGCCGACATCGTCCTGCTGGAGGACCTCGCGACCTGCCGGGTCCACTCGGTGATCTGCCGCGGCGCGCCGGTCACGCCGGACCGCTTCCGGGCGCGGCCGGACGTGCCGCTGGTCGGCCTCGACTCGGTGAAGCTGCGGCCGGTGAGCGCCGCGAACTTCCGCGTGCCGGCGACGGGCGCCGCGCCGCCGGTGATCGGCATCCGGCCCGGCCAGATCCTGACCGATCGCCTTGCCGTCGCGATCGCCGAGCGGGACGGCGAGCGCGTGGCCGACCCGGCGCGCGACGTGCTGAAGATCGCCGTGCTGGAGCGCCACGGCGGCAGCGGCGGCGTCGGCCGCGGCTTCGTGAAGGGCTTCGGCATCGCGCGCGGCGCGATCGCCTCGTCGATCGGTCACGACAGCCACAACGTCTGCGTGATCGGCTGCAACGACGCCGACATGGCGGCGGCGGTGAACCGGCTGATCGAGCTGCGCGGCGGCTTCGCCGCGGTGGTCGACGGGACGGTGACGGCCGAGCTGGCGCTGCCGGTCGCCGGGCTGATGAGCGACCGGCCGTTCGAGGACGTGGAGCAGGGGCTGCGCCGCCTGCGCGCCGCCGTGGCGGCGATGGGAACGCCGCTGCACGAGCCGTTCCTGCAGATGGCGTTCCTCGCCCTGCCGGTGATCCCCCATCTGCGGATCACCGACCGGGGCCTGGTCGACGTCGACCGCTTCGCGCTGGTCTAGCCTTCCTCCCTGCGCGTCAGCGAGGAAGAAAGGTCCCTCGCTGCGCTCGGGATGACAGTCACTTGTCGAGCCACACGTCCTCGAAGCGCGAGTCGTTGTAGAGGCTGTTGACCTGCGGCTTGAAGCCCTTGACGTAGGGGTGCCAGCAGGTCGCCGAGGAGTTCCACATGATCGGCGGCCGCGCGCCGTCCTCGAGCAGGCGGCGGTCGATCTCCCACACCATCTTCTTGCGCTTCTCGACGTCGCGCTCGCGGCTCTGCTCGGCGAACATCTTCTCGATGTCGGCGTTGCAGTAGTTGGTGTAGTTGCGCTCCGACTTGCAGGCGAAGTTCTCGAAGAAGTTCTGGTCGGGATCGTCGACGCCGTTGCCGGTGGTGTTGAGCCCGATCGCGTAGTCCTTGCGGGCGATCTTGGTGTACCAGACGGCGGTGTCGACGAGGTCGAGCTCGCCGTCGAAGTACACCTCCTTCAGCTGGTCGATCAGGATCACCGCCGGGTCGCGGTAGAGCAGGTGGTTGCGGGTCGAGACCTTGAGCTTCAGCCGGTTGTTCGGCCCGTAGCCCAGCTTCTCCATGATCTTGCGGCCTTCCTCGCGGTTCTTCGCGACGTCGGAGCCGTAGCCGGGAACCGCCTCGAAGATCTCCTTGGGCAGGCCCCAGACGCCGTCGGGCAGCGGCTCCATCGAACCGCCGGCCTGCGCCTGGCCCTGGTTCAGGATGTCGATGAACGACTTGCGGTCGATCGCCAGCAGCATCGCCTTGCGGACGTCCGGGTTGTCGAACGGCGCGGCGTCGCGGTTGAGGATCAGGTTGGTGTTGTTGTTCATCGACGCGGTCTCGCAGATCGCGTTCGGCGCCTGCGACTTCACGTCCTTGAGCAGCGGGATGGTCACGGCGTAGGGCGAGGTCATGTCGTAGCGGTTCGACACGAAGCCCAGGATCGCCGTGCCGCGGGCCGGCACGATCGGGATCTCGATGCCGTCGAGGTAGGGCAGGCCCTTCTTGAAGTAGTCGGGGTTCTTCGCCAGCCGCACCACTTCCTTCTGCTTGAACTCGACCAGCTTGAAGGGACCGGTGCCGACCGGCTTGGTGCGCATCTGCGCCGCCGGGACGTGACACGGGTAGACCGGGCTGTAGCCCGAGGCCAGCAGGACGAGCAGCGACGGCTGCGGCTGGCCGAGGTGGAAGGTGACTTCGCGGTCGCCCTTGGTGGTGATGTCCTCGACGTTCCAGTACCAGGACTGGCGCGGATTGCGGCGCAGCTTGTTGGTCTCGCTCTTGCCGCGCACCATGTCGAAGGTGCACTTCACGTCGGCCGCCGTGAACGGCTTGCCGTCGTGCCACTTGGCGTTGTCGACGAGCTCGAAGGTCAGGTTCTTGCCGTCCTCGCTCCACTTCCAGCTCTTGGCGAGGTCGGGCCGGATCGACTGCAGGCTGTTCTGCGGGACCTGCGGATCGAACACGACGAGGTTGTTGTAGAGGCCCATGAACGGCACGACCGTCGAGGTCGTGGCCTCCTCGTGGATCGAGGTGCTGGGCGGGTTGTCGGCGAAGTACATGCGCAGCGTGCCACCGCTCTTCTGCGCCCACGCGGGTGCGGCCGCGAAAGCGGCGGCCAGGCCTGCCAAGGCAAGGCCCTTCTTCCAGGTCGTCATTTTGTTTTTCCTCCCTAAGGCAGGCCAAGCATGCCGTGGACGGGGAGGTTCGTCGATGGCCGCTTTCGGCCTCCCCCCGCGGGGCGGGGGGAGGCCGGCGGCGAATCGCTACTTGTCGAGCCAGACGTCCTCGAAGCGGGAGTTGTTGTACAGGCTGTTGACCTGCGGCTTGAAGCCCTTGACGTAGGGATGCCAGCAGCTGGCCGCGGCATTCCACATGATCGGCGGGCGGGCGCCGTCCTCGAGCAGGCGGCGGTCGATCTCCCACACGATCTTCTTGCGCTTCTCGAGGTCGCGCTCCTTGCTCTGGACCGCGAACAGCTTCTCGATGTCGGCGTTGCAGTAGTTCGTGTAGTTGCGCTCCGACTTGCAGGCGAAGTTCTCGAAGAACTGCTGGTCGGGATCGTCGACGCCGTTGCCGGTGGTGTTGAGGCCGATCGCGTAGTCCTTGCGCGCGATCTTGGGGTACCAGACCGCGGTGTCGACGAGGTCGAGCTCGCCGTCGAAGTACACTTCCTTCAGCTGGTCGATCAGGATGACGGCCGGGTCGCGGTACAGCAGGTGGTTGCGGGTCGCGACCTTGAGCTTCAGCTTCTTGTCCGGCCCGTAGCCCAGCTTCTCCATGATCTTGCGGCCCTCGGCGCGGTTCTTCGCGACGTCGGGCCCGTAGCCCGGGATCGCCTCGAACTCCTCCTTGGGCAGGCCCCAGAAGCCGTCGGGCCGCGGTTCCATGGTGCCGCCGGCGTCGGCCTTGCCCTGGTTGAGGATGTCGATGAAGGCCTTGCGGTCGATCGCCAGCAGCATCGCCTTGCGGATGTCGGCGTTGTCGAACGGCGGCGCCTCGCGGTTGAGGATCAGGTTGGTGCTGTTGTTCATCGACGTCGTCTCGCAGATCGCGTTCGGCGCCTGCTCCTTGACGTCCTTGATCAGCGGGATGGTGACGAAGTGCGGCGCCGTCATGTCGTACTGCTTGGACACGAAGCCCAGGATCGCCGTGCCGCGCGCCGGCACCACCGGGAAGTCGATGGCGTCGAGGTACGGCTTGCCCTTCTTGAAGTAGTCGGGGTTGCGGACCAGCTTGACGCCTTCCTTCTGCTTGTACTCGGCGACCTTGAACGGCCCGGTGCCGACCGGCTTGGTGCGCATCTGCGCCGCCGGGACGTGGCACGGATAGACCGGGCTGTAGCCGGAGGCGAGCAGGACCAGCAGCGAGGGCTGCGGCTCATTGAGGTGGAAGGTCACCTCCTTCGGGCCGTTGGTCGTGATCTTGTCGACGTTCCAGTACCACGACGAGCGCGGGTTGCGGCGCAGCTTGTTGTCCTCGCTCTTGCCCGCGACCATGTCGAAGGTGCACTTCACGTCGGCCGAGCTGAACGGCTTGCCGTCGTGCCACTTGGCGTTGTCGACCAGGTTGAAGGTCAGCTGCTTGCCGTCGTCGCTCCACTTCCACGACGTGGCGAGGTCGGGCCGGATCGACTCGAGGCTGTTCTGCGGGATCTGCGAGTCGAACACGACGAGGTTGTTGTAGACCGGCATGAAGGGGATGACGGTCGAGGTCGTGGCTTCCTCGTGGATCGAGGCGCTCGGCGCGCCGTCGGGGTAGTACATACGCAGCGTGCCGCCGCTCTTCTGCGCCAGCGCCGGCGCGGATGCAAACGCAACGACCAGGGCGGTGGCAATCACGCCCTTCTTCAACGACGACATCTTCTCGTTCCTCCCACAAAGGCGGGCCAAGAATGCCGCGCCCCCGGAGGTCCGTCGACCCGCCCGCTTCACAGGGCGGAAGCCGCCGCAAAAGAAGAGCGCGCGGGACGCGCGCGGTCCCGGGAAACGCCTCCGGGACCGCGCGCGTCCCGCGCGCTCATGTTGCGAAACGAGGAGACTAGCCCCGTTGCACGCTCGCCCCGCCGTCGACCGGCAGGGTCACGCCGGTGATGAAGCCGGCCTCGTCGGAGGCCAGGAACAGGGCGGCATTGGCGACGTCCCAGCCGGTGCCCATCTTGCGGCGCAGCGGCACCTTGGCGTCGCGCTCGGCCTCGACCTGGGCGCGGCTCTTGTTGAACTCGCGGGCGCGGGTGTCGACCGCCATCGGCGTGTTCATCAGGCCGGGCAGGATGACGTTGGCACGGATGCCGTGCTGGGCGTTCTGGTAGGCCAGCTGCTCGGTGAAGGCGATCATCGCGGTCTTGGTCGCCTTGTAGGCGACGTACGGATAGGTCGTGATCGCGGCCATAGACGAGATGTTGACGATCGCGCCGCTCTTCTGCGCCCGCATGATCGGGATCACCGCCTTGCAGGCGAGGATGCAGCTCTTGAGGTTGATCGCCACGCAGCGATCGAACGCCGCCTCGGTGATGTCGAGCAGCTCGGCGTCGCCGCCCGAGATCGAGACGCCGACGTTGTTGTGCAGGATGTCGATGCGGCCCCAGCGCTTGTGCGCGTCGGCCACGAACGCCTTGATGTCGGTCTCCTTCGACACGTCGGCCTTGAAGGGGAAGGCGGTGCCCTGGCCCTTGCGGATCATGTCGACGGTTTCCTCGGCGCTGGCGAGGTTGTGGTCGACGCACAGCACCTTGGCGCCCTCGCGGGCGAAGGTCAGCGCGGTGGCGCGGCCGTTGCCGACGCCCTCGCCAGGGCTCTGGCCGGCGCCGACGACGATGGCGATCTTGTCCTTGAGGCGCATCTCAGTTCACTCCCGGGATCGGGTACTGCTTGAGCACTTCCTTGTAGGAAGGCTCGTTGTCGATCTTCATGGTCGCCAGCACGCGCACGACGGCGCAGTAGAAGGCGATGGTCAGCACGAGGTCGGTCATGTGCTCGTCCGACAGGTGCTGCCTGATCTCGGCGAAGGTCGCCTCGGACATGCCGATGTCTCGGGTCATCTCGCGGGCGCCGCGCAGGATCGCCTTGGCGAGCGGCTCGAGGCTGGTCGGCTTGCCCTCGGTCTCGGCGATCAGCGCCTTGATGTCCTCGTCGGTGACGCCGAACTCCTTGCCGATCTTCACGTGGTGCGTGAACTCGTACTCCGATTTCTCCAGCCAGCCGACCTGCAGGATCGCCATCTCGCGCAGCCGCGGGTCGAGCTTGCTCTTGAAGCGGATGTAGTTGCCCAGCCCGTTGAAGGCGCGCGCCATGTCGGGCGAGTTGACCAGCAGCTTGTGCAGGTTGGTGTTGCGCTTGAGCATGTCGCGGTACTCGGGCGCGACCTGGTCGGGCTCGAGGTAGGGCAGGCGGGCCATCGTTCCTCCGGGAGTTTCAGTCGGCGGGTCTAGTGATCCTGCGAATCGCGTTCGGGTCCCTGCAGCGTGACGCCGCCATCGACCACCAGCACCTGGCCGGTGATGTAGCGGGCATGGCCGCTCAGCAGGAAGCGCACGGCCTGGCCGACGTCCCAGCCGGTGCCCTCGGTCTTGAGCACCGAGGCGCGGGCGCGCTGGGCGCGGGCGGCGTCGCTCATGCCGCGGGCATAGACCATCGGCGTGTACATCGGGCCGGGGCAGATGCAGTTGACTCGGATGCCGTCGCGGCCGTGGTCGACCGCCATCGCCTGGGTCAGGCCGATCACTGCCGCCTTCGACGTCGTGTAGGTGGTGAGGCCGCGCGGGCGCAGCGCCGAGATCGACGAGATGTTGACGATGGCGCCGCCCTTCGCCGTCCGGATCATCGCCGGGATGGCGTGCTTGGACAGCAGGAACATCGTCTCGACGTTGACCTGCATGACGCGGCGGTACTCTTCCGGCTTCTCGTCGACCACGCTGGCGCGGCTGCCGATGCCGATGTTGTTGTCGAGGAAGTCGAGGCGGCCCCAGCGGTCGACCGCGGCATCGACCAGCCGCTTGCACTCGGCCTCGACCGTCATGTCGCCGGCATGGGCGACCGCGGTGCCGCCCTCGGCGGCGATCATCTCGACGGTGCGCTCGGCGAGCGCGAGGTCGCGGTCGGCGACCACGACCTTCGTGCCCGAGCGGGCCAGCAGGATCGCCGCGGCGCGGCCGTTGCCGATGCCGTCGCCGGCGGCGCCGCCGCCCGCCACGATCGCCACCTTGCCGGCCAGGCCGGCATCGTCTTCAGGACCCTTCATCGCCGCTCCTCCCGCCCTGCCCGTTGCTTGGCCTGTCCCTTGTTCGGGATCAGGCCACGACGTCCCACTCGATGCGGAAGGACCCGCCCTGGGGCTTGATGTAACCGGCGTTGGCGCCGGCGAAGTGCGCCGGGCAGAGCAGCGCGTTGCTCTCGACGCAATCCTCCAGCAGGCGGCGTCGCGAGCGCGCCGACAGCTCCTGGTCCCAGCAGAACTGGCTCGACCAGTCGGGGTGATAGACCTGGATCGGGTGATGCATGATGTCGCCCGAGAAGCAGGCCTGCTGGCCGCCGTCCTTGAGATTGATGGCGATCGAGCCCGGCGTGTGGCCCGGGTAGTCCTTGATGGTCAGCATCGGGTCGGGCTGGTGGTCGCTGTCGATCATCACCGCCTGGCCGGCCTCGACCACCGGCAGCACCGAGTCGTCGAACGAGCCGTCGTTGACCTTGCCCTCGCCCTGCTTGCCGCGCTCGCTCTCCCAGTGGGCGTACTCGCGCTTGGCGAACAGGTAGCGCGCGTTGGGGAAGGTCGGCACCCAGCGGCCGTCGACCAGCTGGGTGTTCCAGCCGACATGGTCGACGTGCAGGTGGGTGCACATCACGAAGTCGACCGACTCGGGCGGACAGCCGCAGGCGCGCAGCCGGTTGAGGAACGGCGTGTCGAGGTCGCGCCAGCCCGGGTTGGTGCGCTGCTTATGGTTGCCGAGGCAGGTGTCGACCAGGATGGTGTGGCGGCCGGTGCGCACGATCCAGGTATGGACCGAGCCGACCAGCCGGTCGCTGCCGGCCTCGACCTGGTCCGGCACCATCCAGCCCTTCTGGGCATCGAACGCGGCCTGGTCGAACTTCGGGAACATCTTGTTCGGGCGGAAGCCCGCGGCGCAGAGTTCCTCGACCTTCTCGATGGTCGCCCCGCCGATCCTGCGCACCGTCATGGCCGGTTCCTCCCTAGAAGGTGACGACGCTGCGGATCGACTCGCCGCGATGCATCAGGTCGAAGGCGTCGTTGATCTTCTCGACCGGCATGACGTGGGTGATCAGCGAGTCGATGTCGATCTTGCCGTCCATGTACCAGTCGACGATCTTCGGCACGTCGCGGCGGCCCTTGGCGCCGCCGAACGCGGTGCCCATCCACTGCCGGCCGGTGACCAGCTGGAACGGCCGCGTCGAGATCTCCTGGCCGGCGCCGGCGACGCCGATGATGACCGACTTGCCCCAGCCGCGATGGGCGCACTCGAGCGCCTGCCGCATCAGCTTGGTGTTGCCGACGCACTCGAAGCTGTAGTCGGCGCCGCCGTCGGTCAGCTCGACGAGGTGGGCGACCAGGTCCTTGCTGCCCAGGTCCTTCGGGTTGACGAAGTGGGTCATGCCGAAGGTCCGGCCGAGCGCCTCGCGCGCCGGGTTGAGGTCGACGCCGACGATCATGGTGGCGCCGGCCATGCGGGCGCCCTGCACGACGTTGAGGCCGATGCCGCCCAGCCCGAACACCACGACGGTCGAGCCCGGTTCGACCTTGGCGGTGTTGATCACCGCGCCGATGCCGGTGGTGACGCCGCAGCCGATGTAGCAGACCTTGTCGAACGGCGCGTCGGGCCGGATCCTGGCCAGCGCGATCTCGGGCAGCACCGTGTAGTTCGAGAAGGTCGAGCAGCCCATGTAGTGGTGGATCTTCTTGCCGCGCAGCGAGAAGCGCGAGGTGCCGTCGGGCATCACGCCCTGGCCCTGGGTCGAGCGGATCGCGGTGCACAGGTTGGTCTTGCCCGAGACACAGCTTTTGCACTGCCGGCATTCCGGCGTGTAGAGCGGGATCACGTGGTCGCCCTTCTTCAGCGACACGATGCCCGGCCCGACATCGACGACGACGCCTGCTCCCTCATGGCCGAAGATCACCGGGAACAGGCCCTCGGGATCGCCGCCGGACCGTGTGAATTCGTCGGTGTGGCAGACGCCGGACGCCTTGATCTCGACCAGCACCTCGCCGAACTTCGGGCCTTCGAGGTCGACCGTCTCGATCTCGAGAGTCTTGCCGGCTTCGTAGCAAACCGCTGCTTTTGTCTTCACGCTGAACTCCCCGTGCTGTGGCACGAAGCCTAAACAGGGGAGCGGTTCTAGTCTACGCCGTGGGGCGACCGGCGAGCGCTCGCGCCATTTCAGACTTCGCCTCGCGATACTGCGAGATCAGGCGACGGCAAAGATCCGCAACAGTCGGCACGTCCTCGATGTTCCCGACGCCGTGGCCGGCCGTATAGATGTCCTTCCAGCGCTTCTTGTTCTCCCGCGAATCGACGATCTTGCCGGGAAGTGTTGTGCGCAGCACGTCGAGGTCGATGCCGGCGGCGAGCAGGCTGGGCGTCAGCCAGTTGGCCGGCGCGCCGTCGATGGAGGCGGTGAAAAAGACGTCTGTGGCGCGGGTGTTCAGGATCATCTCCTTGTGCGCCTGGGCCGCCATTGCTTCCCGCGTCGCAATGAAGCGCGTGCCGATATAGGCGAGGTCCGCGCCCATCGCTTCGGCTGCCAGTACGTCGCGTCCCGTCGTCTGGCCGCCCGCCAGCACCACGGCGAAGCTGTCACCCAGTTGCCGCACTTCATTCATCAATGCGAAGGGATTGATCGTGCCGGTATGGCCGCCAGCGCCGCCGGCAACGGCGATCACGCCATCGACGCCGGCCTCCAATGCCTTCTCGGCATGTCGCCGATTGGCGATGTCGTGCAGCGCCACGGCACCCCAGCCATGAATGCGTTTGATCGCGTCGCCCGGGGCGCCCTTCGAGGTCAGCACGACCGGCACCTTATATTTCTCGACCAGTTCGAGGTCGCCCGGATAGCGCGGGTTGGAGGCGTGCACGACGAGGTTCACCGCCCAGGGTGCGGGTTGTCGGCCGCCATCTTCGAGCCGCTTCATGCCCTCGACCATCTCGTCGAGCCAATGCTGGAACTCCTCGCGGTTGCGGGTGCCGTGCGCGGGGAAGCTTCCCATGATCCCTTCACCGCAACAGGCGAGTGCCAGGGCAGGGTTGGAAACCAGGAACATCGGGGCGGCGATGGCGGGGATCGCCATGCGCTCCATCAACCTGTGCACGTCAGCGCGTGGCATGGTCGATTCGGTGCGGTTTGGGTTTCCGCTTCGCGGCAGTGGTGGCGGCAATCAATTGGGTCATCTGGGCACATGGTGGCCTGTGCTAAGGTCGCGGTCCACGGAGGACTTCATGGCACAGACCGGCAATCATAAAGGGCTCTCATTCGGCATCTTCCTGGCGCCGTTCCATCGCGTGGGCGAGAACCCGACGCTCGCGATGGCGCGCGATATGGAGCTGATCGAGTGGATCGACGAGCTGGGCTTCGACGAAGCCTGGATCGGTGAGCACCATTCCGCCGGTTGGGAAACCATCGCCTCGCCGGAAATCTTCATCGGCGCCGCCATCGAACGCACGCGCTACATCCGCCTGGGTTCGGGCGTGACCAGCCTGCCGTATCACCATCCGCTGATGGTCGCGAACCGCTTCGTGCAGCTCGATCACATGTCGCGTGGCCGCACCATGCTGGGCTGCGGTCCGGGCGCACTGCCGTCCGACGCCTACATGATGGGCATCGAGCCCTCGACGCAGCGGCCGCGCATGGAGGAGGCGCTGGCCGCCATCATGGCGCTGCTGAAGTGCGAGGAGCCGGTCACCATGAAGACCGACTGGTTCGAGCTGAAGGAAGCGCGGCTGCATCTCGCGCCCTACAGCTATCCGCATTTCCCGATTGCCTGCGCCAGCACCATCACGCCCTCGGGCATGATCGCTGCCGGCAAGCACGGGCTCGGCGTGCTCTCGATCGGCGCCGGCATTCCCGGCGGGCCTGAGATGCTCGGCAAGCAGTGGGGCATCTACGAGGAGACGGCGGCCAAGCACGGCAAGACGGCGGATCGCGGCAAGTGGCGCGTCGTGGTGAATGCCCATATTGCCGAGGACGACGAGCAGGCGTTGCGCGAGGTCCATGCCGGCGAGCGTCGCGAGACTGTTACCTACTTCGAGGATACGCTCGGCCGTCCGCCGGGACGCGCCGACGACCCGCTGCGCGACGGCGTGAAGATGGGCACGACCCTGGTCGGCAGCCCCGATACGGTCGCCAAGGGCATCGAACGGCTGCTCGGTTTCTCCAACGGCGGGTTTGGCGGTGTGCTGTTCCGTGCGCACGAATGGGCGACGCGCGAGCAGACGATGCGCTCCTACGAACTCTTCGCGCGCTACGTGATGCCGCGTTTCCAGGGTTCGCTCGACACGATCGTCAATTCGAACCAGTGGGCCAAGGACAACCGCAAGGGAATCTTCGGTCCCAACGTGGCCGCCGTGAAGAAAGCCTTCACCGATGCCGGCCGCGAAGCGCCGGAGGAGTTCCGCGCCCGCACGCCCGGCGCCCGCGATGTCGCAAACGACTGATCGTTGTTGCTGACGAAGACTAGAACGTCTTCTTGTCGCCGGGGTTCATCTCCAGAACCTCGGTGGCGGTCTGGCCCAAGGCCGTCTTGTACTCCGCCGGCGTTCCGCGGAGGAACGGGTTGGTGCCGTAGTGGACCGGCAACGCCATCTTGGGCTTCAACATTTCCTTGGTGGCGTAGGCGGCGTCCCTGGGGTTCATGACGAAATGGCCGCCGATCGGGATCAGGATCAGGTCCGGCTTGTAGTATTCGCCGATCAGCTTCATGTCGCCGAACAGGCCGGTGTCGCCCATCTGGTAGATCTTGAAGCCGTTCTCGAGTTCGATGATGAAGCCCACGGGTTCGCCAGCCGCATAGACCGTGTCTTTTCCGGTGGCCGGATCCTTCAGCACCATCTCCGATGAATGCTCGGCATGGACCTGGGTGATCTTCACGCCGGGGAAGGGCTCGATCGTGCCCGACTTGTTCATGCGCGGCCCCAGATTGGCCGGCAAGACGCCCAGGGTCGTCAGCGTCTGGTTGAGGCCCGCCGGCGCCCACATCGGCACATTGTGCTTCTTGGCGAGTTCGACGGCATCGCCGAGATGATCGCCGTGGCCATGAGTCACCAGGATCAGGTCGACTTTGCCCAGCGCATCGAGGTTTTTGAGCTCCTGCGGCGTCTTCGGGTTCGCCATGATCCAGGGATCGATCATGATCACCTTGCCGCCCGCCGTGGTGAGCTTGAAGGCGGACTGGCCGAACCATTGCAGTTCGGGCTTGCCTTGCGCATGTGCGGCGCTGAACCACAGGCTTGCACCCAGGATGAAGGCGATGAGGCGGACCATCGTGATTATCCCTGATTTAATTCTGCAAAGCCTAACATGGTTCTTCAGGGCGGAAGTTGTCGCTTTTCCGTGAGCCGCTCCTCGGCCACGATGCAGTGCAGCAAAAAAGAGGAGAGAGCCCGCCGATGAGCATCAAGGGCAAAGCGTATATTGCCGGCATCTACGAACATCCGACGCGTCTTGCGAAGGATCTTTCGCTGGCCCAGATCCACGCCGAAGTGGCCAAGGGCGCACTGGAGGATGCAGGCCTCACCAAGGACGATGTTGACGGCTATTTCTGCGCCGGCGACGCGCCGGGTCTCGGCCCGATGTCGATGGTCGAGTACATGGGCCTCAAGGTCCGTCACGTCGATTCGACGGACACAGGCGGCTCGTCCTATGTGCTGCATGTCGGCCACGCTGCAGAGGCGATTGCCGCAGGCAAGTGCAAGGTGGCGCTGATCACCCTGGCTGGCCGTCCGCGCGCCGAAGGCATGGCGACCGGCACCGTGCCGCGCAGCCGTGGCGGTACGCCGACGCCCGACGAACCGTTCGAGTTCCCCTACGGGCCGACCGTCGTGAACATGTACGCCATGTGCGCCATGCGCCACATGCACGAGTTCGGCACGACCTCCGAACAGCTCGCCTGGATCAAGGTCGCGGCCTCCCACCATGCACAGTACAACCCGCATGCGCTGCTGAAGGACGTGGTCACGGTCGAAGACGTCGTGAACTCGCCGATGATCTCCGACCCGCTTCACCGGCTCGACTGCTGCGTCATCACCGACGGCGGCGGCGCGATCGTGGTCGTGGCGCCGGAAATCGCGGCCAACCTCAAGCGTCCGAAGATCAAGCTGCTGGGCGCGTCGGAGTTCATCAAGACGCAGATGGGCGGCAAGGTCGATCTCACCTACTCGGGCGCGCGCTTCACCGGCGCGGCGGCCTTCGCCGAGGCAGGCGTGAAGCCCGCCGACATCAAGTACGCCTCGATCTACGACAGCTTCACCATCACGGTGCTGATGCAGCTCGAAGACCTCGGCTTCTGCGAGAAGGGCAAGGGCGGTGCGTTCGTGGCCGACGGCAACCTGATCTCGGGCGTCGGCAAGCTGCCGTTCAACACCGACGGCGGCGGGCTCTGTTCCAACCATCCTGCCAACCGCGGCGGCCTCACCAAGGTGCTCGAAGCGGTGCGTCAGCTCCGCGGCGAGGCGCACCCCAAGGTGCAGGTGAAGAACTGCGATCTGGCCATCGCGCACGGCACCGGCGGTTCGCTCGGCCTGCGTCACGGCAGCGCTACCGTCATTCTGGAAAGGGAGTAAGTCATGGCCGACGCCAAAGAACGCAAGCTGCCGGCCCCGGCGATCAGCCCCGAGACGCAGGCCTATTGGGACGCGGCGGGTAAGGGCAAGCTGCTGGTGAAGAAGTGCACTTCCTGCGGCGAGGCACATCACTATCCGCGGCCGATCTGCCCATTCTGCTTCAGCGACAAGACCGAATGGACCGAAGCTTCGGGCAAGGGCACGATCTACTCGTTCAGCGTCATGCGCCGTGCGCCGGTTCCCTACGCCATGGCCTATGTGACCCTGGCCGAAGGTCCGCGCATGGTGACCAACATCGTCGATTGCGACTTCGACAAGCTGAAGTGCGATCAGCCGGTGAAGCTGGTCTTCAAGCCGACCGACGGCGGCCCGCCGCTGCCGATGTTCACGCCGGCCTGACCGGCAGGGCCGCGACCGCGTCGACGAGTTCGGCGCGGTCCGAGGCGGCCGCAAAGACGTAGCGATCGGGCCGCAGTACTGCGGCCCGTTTTTCGTGGGAGGCCAGCCACTCCAGGCCGACGCCCGGCAGCAGCACCGCCTCGGTCTGCAGGCCGTCGAGCATCGCCGCATCGCCGACCACGGCGAAGCGCTGGCCGACGCCGTCGTCCATCAAGCGACCGTCTCCGAGGCGGGGTTGGGGGAAGATGGTGCCGACGGGCGGTGGTGCATCGACGCGGCAACCCGGCCCCAGCTGCGGCTGCGGATAGTCGAACATCTCTGCGCCGGCTGCGAAGCGCCGGTCGCGCGCACGCGCGGCATCGCGATCGGTTTCCTGCAGCACGGCTCCCAGGCGCACGGCGAGTTCGATGAAAGTGCGGACATGCGGCAGCCGCTCGCTTTCGTAGGAATCGAGCAGCGTATCTGGTGCGTTGCCCTTCACGACGGCGGCAAGCTTCCAGGCGAGGTTGGCCGCATCGCGCATCCCGGCGCACATGCCCTGGCCGAGAAAGGGCGGGGTCTGGTGGCAAGAGTCGCCTGCCAGCAGAAGGCGACCTTTGCGCCAGCCTTCCTGCACGACCGAATGGAAGGTGTAGACCGCGGCCCTTTCCGGCCGTGCATCCTGCGGACCTAACCAGCGTGCGACCATCGGCCAGAAGAGATCGGGCTCGGTCACGCGGGCGGGATCGTCACCGGGCATCAGCATGATCTCCCAGCGTCTGCGAAGGCCGCCGGGTGCAGAGCCGACATTCACAATCGTCATTGGCCGGGTCGGATCGCAGAGCTGCACCGAATGGTCGGGCAGGGCGCGCACGCGGGGTGCGTCCGGATCGCAGATGAGATCGACGACCAGCCAGGGCTGATGCAGGCCGAGATCGACCCGGCGGCTGCCGATGGCGCGACGCACCAGCGAGCGCGCACCGTCGCAGCCGACGACATAGCGCGCGTCGAGTTCGTCGACCGATCCGACGTCGTGCCCGAGGTGAACGCGCACGTTGGGGAAGCGTGTCAGCCCGTCGCGCAGGAGCCGTTCGAGGTCGGGCTGATGGAAGTACCAGTTGCCGGCCCAGCCATGCGGTCCCGGTCCGTCGATACCGCGGCGGACCAGGAGCGTCCGGCCTTCGGCGTTGACGAAATGCATGCCCTTCGACGAGGCGCGGGCCGCGGCAGCGATACGGTCGGCCAGCCCTGCCGCCTGGAAGATGCGCATGACTTCGCCGTCGAAATGCACGGCGCGCGGCAGGGGATAGATCTCGCGCTCGCGGTCGAAGATGTCGACCGCGAGTCCGGCTTGGCCCAGCAGGTTGGCCAGCAGGGCGCCGACCGGCCCGCAGCCGACGATAGCGACGTCGCTTGCGACGGTGGCGACGTCGATCAGGAGTTGAGCGCTTCCCACACCCGCTCGGGCGTGGCCGGCATGTTGATGTGACGACCGCCCAGCGCATCGACGATGGCGTTCATCACCGACGGCAGCGAACCTGCACAGCCCGCCTCGCCGCAGCCCTTGGCACCCAGCACGTTGGTCTTGGCCGGCACCGAGTGATAGTCGATGCGGAAGAACGGCGTGTCTGCGGCGCGCGGCAGGGCGTAGTCGGTGAAGCTGCCGGTGAGCGGCTGGCCTTCCTCGCTGTAGACCACATGCTCGAACATCGCCTGGCCGATGCCCTGCACGACGCCGCCATGGCTCTGGCCTTCGACCAGCAGCGGGTTGATGACGGTGCCGAAGTCGCCGACCATCGTGTACTTCACGACCTCGACGACGCCGGTATCGGGGTCGATCTCGACTTCCGCGACATGCGTGCCGTTGGGGAAGGCCGAAGGCGCCGCCTCATGGACGTGGCTGACGTCGAGCGTGTCGGGCACGCCCTCCGGCAGCGTCATGCCGCCGCGCAGCTTCTCGGCCAGCTCCATGATGCCGATGCCGCGGTCGGTGCCGACGATGGTGAAGCGGCCGGTCTTGAACTCGATGTCGGCCGCCGAGGCTTCGAGGGCGACGCCGGCAATCTGCTTGCCCTTGTCGATCACCTTGTCCGAGGCTTCCACGATCGCGGCGCCCGACGCCATGATCGACTTGGAGCCGCCGGTGCCGCCGCCGGCGATCAGCAGGTCGCTGTCGCCCTGGATCAGCTTGATCCGATGGAATGGCACGCCGAGCTTTTCGGTCAGCACCTGGGCGAAAGCCGACCAATGGCCCTGGCCGTAGTCGAGGGTGCCGGTGATGATCGAGACGTCGCCGTTCGGCTCGAAGCGGATGCCGCCCATTTCCTTGGTCGGCGGCGCCGTGACTTCGAGATAGTCGCCGATGCCCAGCCCGCGCAGCCTGCCGCGCGCCTTGCTTTCGGCCTTGCGGGCGGCGAAGCCCGCGACGTCGGCCAGCTCCAGCGCCTTGTCGAGCAGGATGGTGAACTCGCCGCTGTCGTAGGTCGTGCCCGATGCCGTCTTGTAGGGCATCTCCTCGGGGCGGATATGGTTGCGGCGGCGCATCTCGGCCTGGTCGATGCCCATCTCGCGGGCGGCCGTGTCGATCAGCCGTTCCATGAAGTAGTTGGCCTCCGGTCGCCCGGCACCGCGATAGGCGCCGACCGACGAGGTGTGCGTGAACACCACCTTGGTCGAGACCTCGATCAGCGGCGTGCGGTAGATCGCGGCGAGATTGCGCGTGACGCCCATCGACCCCATCGCGGCGCCGACATTGGCGAGATAGGCGCCGAGATTGGCGTAGCCCGAGAGCCGGACCGCCAGGAAATGGCCATCCTTGTCGAGCGCCAGCTCGGCATCGAAATCGTGATCGCGGCCATGCTGGTCGCTGAGGAAGGCGCCGCTGCGGTCGTCGGTCCATTTGACCGGCCGGCCGAGCAGCTTGGAGGCATGGAACAGGCCGGCATATTCGGGATAGGGCGAGCCCTTCATGCCGAACGAGCCGCCGACATTGCCGGTGAGAACGCGCATCTGCGCCGGCTTGATGTTCAGCAGCGCCGCCATCTGGTGCTTGAGGCCGAACGCGCCCTGGTTGCCGGCGTAGAGCGTGTAGCGATCGGTCTTGGCGTCGTAGTGGCCGGTCGCCGAACGGGGCTCCATGGCGCAGACGACGATGCGGTTGCTGATCAGGCGTAGGCGCGAGACGTGGGCCGCCTTGGCAAAGGCCTCGTCGACCTTGGCCGTGTCGCCATAGTGGAAATCGACGCCGATATTGCCCGGCACGTCGTCGAACACCAGCGGCGCGCCGGGCTGTGCGGCGGCGCGCGCGTCGGTGACGGCCGGCAGGGATTCGATATCGACCATCACGGCTTCCGCGGCGTCGCGCGCCTGTGCGGCTGTCTCGGCGACCACGAAGGCCACCGGATCGCCGACGAAGCGCACCTTGTCGGTGGCGAGCGAGGGACGCACCGGCGTCTTCATGGGCGAACCGTCGCGGTTGGGCACCGGAAGTACGGTCTTGAGCGTGCCGTAGCCGGCGGCCTCAAGGTCCGCGCCGGTCCAGACACCGAGCACGCCCGGCATCGTCCTGGCCTCGGAAATGTCGATGCCCTTGATCAGCCCGTGCGCCACCTGGCTGCGCACCATCGCGCAGTAGGCCAGACCATCGAGCTTGATATCGTCGCTGTAACGGCCCTGACCCCGCAGCAGGGTCGGGTCTTCCTGGCGCGGCACGGGCTGGCCGACGCCGAATTTCATCAAATTGAGCGAGTCGGCGGCAAGAGGCGCGTTCATGGGCATCCGCTGGAAAGGAGGGAAATTTCCCGCCGATCATAGCGCAGGACCCCGGAGCGTGTGCTAGTCATTGCTGCCATGTCGAACCTTGCGTCGAACCCTGCGTCGAACCTCGATCCCGTCACCCTGACTGTCATTCAGAACGGGCTGATCCAGGTCTGCAACGAAATGGACCTCGCTTTCGTGCGTGCGGCCTTCTCGCCGGTGATCTCGGAAGGGATGGACCGCTCCGACGGCATCTACGATGCCGCCGATGGCGCGCTTATTGCCCAGGGCGAGCTTGGCCTGCCGGTCTTCGTCGGCACGATGCAGTTCTCTACGCGCGCCGTGATCGAGCGCGTGAAGAGTCACTATGCCGGCAAGGTCGATCCGGGCGACGTCTTCATCGTCAACGATCCCTATCTCGGCGGCACGCACCTGATGGATGTGCGGTTCGTGAAGCCGTTCTTCTACAAGGGCGAACTCTTCGCCTGGCTGGCCAACACGGGCCACTGGCCCGATGTCGGCGGCATGGTGCCGGGCGGTTTTTCGGCCAGCGCCACCGAGGTCGAGCAGGAGGGGCTGCGCCTCCCGCCGGTGAAGTTCTTCAAGAAGGGCGAGATGGACCAGGAGATCCTGTCGATCATCCTGTCCAATATCCGCATCGCCGATCAGCGCATCGGCGACATCAAGGCCCAGGCTGCCGCGCTTACGACGGGCGAACAGCGGCTGACCGATCTTGTCGACCGCTATGGCGCTTCCGTCGTGAAGGCCGCGATCGCGGAGATGCGCCATCGTGCCGAGCGTCAGATGCGCGCGAAGATCGCCGGCATTCCCGACGGCGTCTACGAAGGCACCTCCCAGGTCGACAGTGACGGCGTGGTCGACGAGCCGCTGACGATCCGCATGAAGGTCACCAAGAAGGGCGAGGGCCTGACCTTCGACATGACGGGATCGAGCCCGCCCTGCCGCGGGCCGATGAACAGCGTCATCGCCACGACCAAGTCGGCGATCTATCTCGCGGTGAAGCACATCTTCCCCGACGTGCCGATCAACGCCGGCACCTTCGAGCCGCTGCACATCGTCGAGCCGGAAGGCACCTTCCTCTATGCCAAGTATCCGCGGCCGGTGTCGGGCTGTGCCGCCGAAGTGAGCCAGCGCATAGCCGAGGCGGTGTTCGCAGCGCTCACCAAGGCGATCCCCGACCTGCTGTTTGCGGCGCCCGCCGGGACGTCGGGCAATCTCGGCATCGGCGGCTACGATCCCGAGCGCCGGCGCAACTACATCATGTATCTCTTCACCGGCGGCGGGTATGGCGGCTTCCAGGGGGGCGACGGCCTCAGCAACGGCTGCTCGACCATCGGCATTTCCAAGATGCCGCCCGTCGAAGTACTGGAGCAGTTCTATCCCGTGCTGTTCGAGGAATTCTCGTTGCGCGAAGGATCGGGCGGGGCCGGCGAGTTCCGCGGCGGCTTCGGCATCAACTACGCGATCAAGCTGCGGCGCGGCGATGCGCGGGTCTCGATGGTGATGGATCACGGCCGCACCGGCCCGCAGGGCGTCCTGGGCGGCAAGGATGGCGGCACCAACACGGTGCTGATCGAGCAGGGCGGGGAGAGCTATCGGCCGCCGCATCTCTCCAAGGATCAGGACATCGAAATCGGCGTCGGCGACGTGGTGCGCGTCTCCACGCCCGGCGGTGGCGGCTTTGGCGATCCGGCGCGTCGTGCGCCGGCCGCCATCGCGCGCGACATCGTGCGCGGCTACTACACGGAGGCCGAGGCGCACGAGAAGTTCGGTCGGGCGCGCGCTGCAGAATGACCCAGTTCAGGCGTTCGTTCCTCGCGCTGCCGGTGCTGCTGGCGGCAGGCGAAGCTGCCGCGCAGCTTGCGGCCTGGTATCCGCTCGAAGGTGCCGACAAGTCGTTCTTCGTCGAGATGCCCGGCGCGCCGGTCTACAAGATTCTCGATACGACCTCGCCCGGCGGCACGCCGTTCGCCTATCACTCCTACAGCCTCGAATACCGGCGCCTTTCCTTCGTGGCGCAGACCGCGCTCTATCCCGCCGATGTCGACGTGCGCCAGCCCAGGCTCAATCTCCAGTCCGCGCTCGACGATCGCGCGCAGCGGCTGGCGGGCGGCAAGTGGACCCAGGTCGACTGGAAATCCCTGCAGGGCGCGCCTGCCGTCGAATCGACGGGGCCACTGCCGGGCGGCAATGCGCTGCGTCAGCTCGTTGTGTTGAAAGGTAGTCGCTACGTGTCGCTGGGCTATATGGCGCCGGCCGACGCCCTGCGGGCGCCCGAGGCCGAACGTTTCTTCCGCTCCTTGAGATTGCTGTCATGACCTTGCCGCGTATTCACATCCTGGCGCTGGGCGGAACCATCGCCACGCGTCCCGACGCTTCCGGCGCCATGCAGATGGGACTGGGGGCCGACGATCTGGTGGCCGCCGTTCCCCTGCTTGCACAGCTCGCGGATATCCGCGCCGAGACGGTGTCGAGGGTCGGCAGCCATTCGCTGTCGTTCGATCAGCTCCATGCGTTGGCGGCGAAGATCAGGACGCTCGACGTCGACGGCGTGATCGTCACGCAAGGCACCGACACGCTCGAGGAGACGAGCTTCCTGCTCGATCTGCTGATCGAGCGCGACATCCCGGTGATCGTGACGGCGGCGATGCGCAATCCCGCGCTGACCTCGCCCGACGGTCCCGGCAACCTTCTGGCGGCCGTGCGGGTGGCCTGTGATCCCTGGGTACGTGCCCATGCCAAGGCATTGGGCGTGATCGCCGTGATGCTGGACGAGGTCTATGCCGCGAGCGACGTATTGAAGACCCATCCCACCCGACTCGACGCCTTTGCGTCGCCGCAGACGGGGCCGCTGGCGGCGCTGGTCGAGGATCGCGTGGTGCCGTTGTCGCTGCCCGTGCGCACGCCGGTCGAAGCGGCGCGCAAGCGGCTCGGCGCGTTGACCGACACTGGTCGGGAGCAGCCTGTCGCCTTGCTGTGGATGGCGCTCGACGAGCCGGGCTATCTGCTCGAAGTGCTGGTCGATCACCGCGACCAGCTCGGCTATCGCGGCATCGTGCTGGGCGCGATGGGCGGTGGTCATGTGCCGGAGCGGATCGCGCCGCTGATCACGCAGCTCGCCGAGGTCTTGCCGGTGGTCGTGTCGCCGCGCGCAGGTGGCGGGCCACTGCTGCAGCAGACCTATGGCGGCCCGAGTTCGGAAATCGTGCTGCGCAAGGCCGGGCTCATCTGGGGTGGGCGCCTCAATCCCCTGAAGGCGCGCGTGCTGCTTGAGACCTGTCTGCGCGCCGGCCTGGATCGGCCGACGATCGTCGAGGTCTTCGACGCCTGGGCCTAGGGCTGGGCGATCAGGTTCGCGCCTGCTTCGCTTCGGCGAAGCCGTGCATGCCCATGTGCCATTGCAGCGCGACGATGGTGCCCTTGATCGGCTGCAGCAGGCCAACGGACAGGCCGATCACCAGGGGCGTCCATAGGAGCGTGTGCAGCCAGTAGGACGGCATGTAGGCGATCTCCACGAACATCGCGAGCGGCACGACCACGTGGCCGACGATGAAGATGGTGAGATAGGCCGGGAAGTCGTCGGCGCGGTGATGGTGCAGGTCCTCGCCGCAGACGTTGCAGCGGTCCGCGACCTTTACGAAGGCACGGAACAGGCGCCCCTCGCCACAGGCGGGGCAGCGTCCGCGAAAGCCGCGCCACAGATAGAGACCGCCTTTGCCGGGCATTTTGTCCTCCTCCAGTTCGGTGTCTTGTATGTCCATACGGGCGGGCATACATTCAAGCGTGTGTAGGAGAATTGTATGGATTGGAGCCCTACAATCGACGCTGCGGACGGGCCAGTCTACGAGGGCATCGTCGAGGCCTTGGACCGCGATATCGCCTCGGGCCGCCTCCGCCGGGGGCAGCGCCTGCCGACCCACCGTGCGCTGGCGCGGACCCTGGGGGTCGACCTCACCACGGTTACGCGCGCCTACAACGAAGCGCGACGGCGCGGCCTGACCGATGCACGGGTCGGGCTGGGGACCTTCGTGGCGGAGAGCCGGTCACGGCCGGCCCGGGCCACCGCGGGCATCGCCATCGATCTTTCGATGAATCTTCCGCCGCAGCCGATCGAGGCCGATCTCGAGGGGCGTATTTCGCGCGGCCTTGCGGCACTCCAGCGCGACCACGGCCTCTCCGAGTTCCTGAACTACCAGTATGCCGGTGGCAGTGACGCAGACCGCAGCACGGCGGCGCAATGGTTGCGTCGCCGCGTGCGCACGTCCGAAGCCGACAGGCTGCTGGTGGCTCCCGGAACACAGACAACGCTTACGGCCCTGCTGCTCTCGACGACGAGTCCCGGCGATGTCGTGCTCGTCGATCGACTGACCTATCCGGGATTCAAAACGGCGGCTGCGGCGCTGGGCGTACGCTTGGTCGGCGTCGAAGCGGACGCGGAGGGGATGATCCCGGAGGCATTGGCGGAAGCCGCGCAGCGCCATCGTGCGAAGGCCGTCTATCTCATCCCGACGATGCACAATCCGACGACGCTCACCATCGACACGAAGCGACGCGAAGACCTCGCCGCGACGATTCGCCGATGCGATCTTCTGCTCTTCGAAGACGATGCCTATGGTTGCCTCGATCCGAAGGCACAGCCGATCGCGGTGCTCATCCCGGAACGCAGCTATCTCGCCGTGAGCCTGTCCAAGTGCATCACGCCGGGCTTGCGTGTGTCGTTTCTGTTGACGCCCGATCGTGTGGCGGCAGCCGCACTTGCCAATGCGATTCGCACTGTCGCGCAGATGCCGGTGCCTTTGATGGTCGCGCTGGTCGTGCGTTGGCTGACCGACGGAGGCGCCGACGCGATTGTATCGGCGATCACGGTCGAGGCTGCGGCGAGGCAGCGGTTGGCCGCAAAGGCGCTTTCGGAGTACAATTATCACGCGCATCCCAAAGGGCTTCACGTCTGGTTGGCGCTGCCGCCGGCATGGACCCGCGCGGAGTTCGCCGCGCATATTCAGCGACAGGGGCTCGCCGTGGTCACCAGCGACAGCTTCAGCGTCGACGATCATCCCGAACATGCAATTCGTATCGCGCTCGGTGCGGCACGCAGCCGCTCCGACCTCGTCGTCGCGCTCGATCTGTTGACGACGGCGTTGCGTTCACCGACTTATGCGTCGCGCATCGTCTGAGGCGATCTGCTGCCAAGGAGAACATCATGTTCGAATCCTTCGATGCAGTCTTTCTCGCAAGACTGCAGTTCGCCTTCACGGTGTCGTTCCATTTCATCTTCCCGTCATTCTCGATCGGGCTGGCAAGCTATCTCGCGGTGCTCGAGGGGCTGTGGCTGTGGACGGGCCGCTCGGTCTATCTCGATCTCTTCAAGTACTGGCTGAAGATCTTCGCGCTCACCTTCGGCATGGGGGTCGTGTCGGGCATCGTCATGTCCTATCAGTTCGGCACCAACTGGTCGGTCTTCTCCGACAAGGCGGGGCCGGTGATCGGGCCGCTGATGGCCTACGAGGTGCTGACGGCCTTCTTCCTCGAAGCGGGATTCCTGGGCGTCATGCTGTTCGGCATGAACAGGGTCGGCAAGTCGCTGCATTTCGTGGCGACGCTCGCCGTTGCGGTCGGCACCTTCATCTCCGCCTTCTGGATTCTCTCCGCCAATAGCTGGATGCAGACGCCGACCGGCCATGTGATCAGCGCCGCCGGCCAGTTCGTTCCGGAGGACTGGTGGGCAATCATCTTCAATCCGTCCTTCCCCTACCGCCTCGTCCACACGGTCTTCGCGGCCTATCTGACGACGGCATTGGTGGTCGGCGGCGTCGCGGCGTGGCATCTCCTGCGCGAACGCGGCAACGAAGGCGCGCGCGTCATGTTCTCGATGGCGATGGGCATGATCACGGTCGTGGCGCCCTTGCAGATCTTCGCGGGCGACCAGCACGGCTTGAACACGCTGGAGCATCAGCCGGTCAAGGTCATGGCCATGGAGGGGCACTTCAAGAACTACCCCGACGGTGCGCCGCTGGTGTTGTTCGGCTGGCCTGACCAGGCGGCGGGCGAGATGAAGTATTCGGTGGAGATTCCCAAAGCGTCGTCGCTGATCCTGAAGCACGCCTGGGACGCGCCCCTTGATGGATTCGAGTCGGTCGACCGCAAGGATTGGCCGCCAATAGCGATCGTGTTCTGGGCTTTCCGCATCATGGTCGGCCTTGGCATGCTGATGCTGGCGTTGGCGGCCTTCAGTCTGCTCGCGCGCGTCCGCAAGCGGCTTTACGACTGGACCTTGCTGCATCGCTTCGCGCTTGCGATGGGGCCGGCCGGATTTGTGGCCGTGATCGCAGGTTGGGTGACGACCGAAGTCGGGCGGCAGCCCTTCACGGTCTACGGGCTGCTGCGCACGGTCGATTCCGCGTCGCCGCTCGCGGCGCCGGCCGTCGGTGCGTCGTTGCTGGCCTTTATCGTCGTCTACTTCATCGTCTTCGGGGCGGGTGTCTACTACATCCTGAAACTGATGAGCCATTCGCCGCATCGTGGTGAGGAGGGGCCGGAGCGCGGCCAGCCGGTGCGTGCGGCCGGTATCACGCCGGCATCCGCGGTTGCCGAATCAGTTGCCGGCGGCAAGGAGGCCTGATCATGCCCTTCGGTCTCGACCTGCCCACCATCTGGGCTTTCATCATCGCCTTCGCGATTTTCGCCTACGTCGTGATGGATGGTTTCGATCTCGGCATCGGCATTCTGTTCCCGGCCCTGCCTGTAGGGCGCGAGCGCGACAGTGCCATGAACTCGATCGCTCCCGTCTGGGACGGCAACGAAACCTGGCTGGTACTGGGGGGCGGCGGCCTGCTGGCGGCCTTTCCGCTGGCTTACGGCATGATCCTGTCGGCGCTCTATGCGCCGATCATCGCCATGCTGCTGGCGCTGATCTTTCGCGGCGTCGCTTTCGAGTTCCGCTGGCGCGATCCTGGCCATCGTGCGGCCTGGGATTTTGCGTTCAGCTTCGGCTCGATTGTCGCGACCTTCGCACAGGGCGTCACTCTGGGCGCGTTGCTCCAGGGGATCGCCGTCGAAGGCCGCGGCTATGTCGGCGGCTGGTTCGACTGGCTGACGCCGTTCAGCGTTTTGGTCGGCGTGAGCCTGCTGGTTGGCTATGCCCTGCTGGGCGCGACGTGGCTGATCATGAAAAGCGAGGATTCGCTGCAAGCGCGCTGCTATCGGCTGGCCTTCGGGCTCGGCATCGGCGTGATCATCGCCATGGCGGCGGTGAGTGCTGCGACGCCGTTCCTGCGCGAAGCCTATTGGCAACGCTGGTTCGCCTGGCCGCAGGTGTTGTTCACCGCGCAGGTGCCGTTGCTGGTCGCCATCGCCACGGTCGTCTTCTTCTGGAGCCTGAAGCGGCTTCACCACTACACGCCGTTTCTGATGGCGCTGGCGTTGTTTGCGCTCGGCCTCACCGGCCTCGGCATCAGTCTCTTCCCCTATGTGGTGCCGCCGGTCGTCACGATCTGGGAAGCGGCTGCTCCCGATCCGAGCCTGAAGTTCATGCTGCCCGGGGCACTGATCATGGTGCCGATCATCCTGGCCTACACGGGCTATTCCTACTGGGTGTTCCGCGGCAAGACCGGCCACGAGGGCTACCACTGATGCCGGCGCCCCGGCAGTGGCTGTGGTTCGTCGGTCTCTGGGTAGCCGGAGTCGGCGCCACGGCGCTCGTCGGCTACGCGATCAAGATCTGGCTGAAGTAGCGGCCTCTAGGTCGTGCGGCGTGTCGGCCGGCAATTGAAGGCAACCGGAGCGCCGGCAATGGGCTTCAATACGGCGATGTTATCGCGTCCGCTCCACTCGTAGGTCGAGTCGGCATAGCGGAAGCCTTGGCCGGTCGCCTGATATTCGAGCCGCCAGGTCTTGTCGCCCTGGGTCACGGAGGCGCGATTACGGGCGTAGACCACAGTCACTTCCTTGCGGCCATCGCAAAGATAGGCAATGCCGGTGGGCGCCGCTTCATCCGGCGCGGGACGCGGGATGGTGGTCGTCACCGGCTGTTGCTGGCTGGTGCATCCAGCCACCAGAATCATCGCGGCAATCGACAGACGCTTCATCGTGCGCTTTCCTCCTGCGGCGGGACCATACGCAAATCGCCGAGGAGACGGAATGCCCCTGTTCAAACTGCGCGACAGCGCCGACCTCTACTACGAGCAGCTGGGTAGCGGCCCGCCGCTGTTTCTGGTCCCTGGTCTCGGCGGCGACAGCCGCTGGTGGGGCGAAAACGTCGCAGAGCTGGCGCGCCGGTTCACAGTCGTCGTGCACGATCATCGGGGCACCGGCCGCAGCAGCCTGTCGAGAATCACCTACAGCGTCGGTCAGATGGCTGACGATGCGCTGCAGCTCATCGAAGGGCTGGGCTACGACAAGGTCCATTGGTGCGGCCATTCCACCGGCGGCGCGATGGGCCAGGTCCTGGCGATCGAGCATCCGGAGCGGGTGGATCGGCTGGTGTTGAGCGCCACCTGGGCCAGGACCGACGCCTTCTTCAGGCGTCTGTTCGAGGTGCGTTCCCTGCTGTTGAGGGAACTGGGACCGGCGGCCTATCTCAAGTCCAGTGCGCTGGCGCTCAACATGCCGTCCTGGGTACGCGACCACGATGCCGACCTGGTGGCGGCCGAAGCCAAGGCCCAGGAGACCATCCCGATCCCCGAGATCGTGCTGTCGCGCATCGCCGCCATCGTCGCGCACGACAGGCACGAGCAGTTGCAGAAGGTCCGGGCGCCGACGCTCGCGATCTGCGCCCGCGACGACATGGTGACGCCGCTCTATTTCACCGAGGAGTTGGTCCGGCTGATCCCGGGCGCGCGGGCCTATGTGCTGCCGGACGGCGGCCATGCATATCCGAACGTGCATGGCGGCGAATTTCGTCGTGTAATGACCTCCTTCCTGCTGGAGTCCTGAAGCCAATGAAGATCGAACCGCAGATTGCCGCCGCCGCCGCCGAGCTGACCGCCATCCGGCGCGACATCCACGCCCATCCCGAGCTCGGCTTCGAGGAGGAACGCACCAGCACCATCGTGGCGCAGAAGCTGAAGGAGTGGGGGTGCGAGGTCACGACCGGCATCGGCAAGACCGGCGTCGTCGGCACGATCCGCGTCGGCAACAATCCGCGTGCCATCGGCCTCAGGGCCGACATGGACGCGCTGCCGATGGACGAGCACAACACCTTCGACCATCGCAGCCGCCATGCCGGCCGCATGCATGCCTGCGGTCACGATGGCCATACGGCGATGCTGCTGGGCGCCGCCAGGTATCTCTCAGCCACGCGCAATTTCGACGGCACCGTGCACTTCATCTTCCAGCCCGCCGAGGAGGGCCGTGGCGGGGCCGAGGCGATGGTGAAGGACGGTCTGTTCCAGAAATTCCCCTGCGAGATCATCTTCGGCATGCACAACAGGCCGAAGCTCGACGTCGGCAAGTTCGCGATTCGCTCCGGCCCGCAGATGGCGGGCGGCGGCCTGTTCGACATCCATATCACCGGCAAGGGCGCCCATGGCGCGCGGCCCGAGAGCGGCATCGACCCGGTGATCATC
>JAIUOX010000044.1 GCA_020160955.1 Pseudomonadota bacterium | reverse complement strand
CGCAGCGAGCCGCCATGGTCGGAGCCGTGCGCCAGCCACGCCTCGCCGGTCGCCAGCGACACCGCGCCGCCGCCGGTCGAGCCGCCGCAGGTCAGCGACGTGTTCCACGGGTTGCGCGTGCGCCCGAACACCTCGTTGAAGGTCGAACCACCGGCGCCGAATTCCGGCGTGTTCGACTTGGCGATCACCAGCCCGCCCTTGCGCTCGATGCGCTCGACCAGCGGGTGCGACTTGGCCGGCACGTGGTCGGCGAAGATCGGCGAGCCGTAGGTGGTGCGGACGCCCGCCACGTCGGTCAGGTCCTTGATCGAGACGGGCAGGCCCGCGAGCCAGCCTGCTTCGCCCGAGGCTTCGCAGGCTGCGCCCGACATGATGCGTTTCGCGTGGTCGCGGGCGCGGTCGAAGCAGGTGGTGGGCAGCGCGTTGACGGCCGGCTCGACCTCGGCCGTCCGCTTCTCGGCGGCGTCGATCAACTCGAGCGGCGAGACCTGCTTCTTCTTCAACAGGTCGACCGCCTCGACGGCCGACAGGCGCCACAGTTCACCGCTCATGCCTCACCTCCGCAGGCGGGCAGTGTGCAGCGTCGCGCCCTGCCTGTCAGCCTCGGGTCACGGAAGGGCGATGACCCGACGCCGCTGGGCGAAGTAGAGCAGGCCCAGCAGCATCAGGTTCAGCAGGTTGAAGGCCAGCGCCGCCTGGAAGGCCGGCTGGTAGCTGAGCGTCGCGTCGAAGATCGCGCCGCCGATCCAGCCGCCCGCCGCCATGCCGGCCATCGCGAACAGCATCACCACGCCCAGCCGCCAGCCGGCGATGGTCGGGCCGTAGAGGAAACGCAGGTTGAGCGCGTAGCCCTGGACGATGGCGATGAACGGGATGCCGTGCAGCAGCGACAGGGCGTAGATGCTGGTGATGTCGCGCGCGACCATGAAGCCGACCAGCGACCCGACCTGGATGACCGAGCACAGCAGGCTGACCGGCAACGGCCCGATGCGGTCGGCCAGGCGCGCCATCACGAAGGTCGCGACGATGGCCGACAGCAGCACCAGCGACACCGCCTCGCTGCCCCGCGCCGCCGGGTAGCCGAGGTCGCCGCAGTAGGCGACCATGTGCACGAACGGCAGCGCCATCGCCGCGCAGCAGCAGAAGGCGGCGGCCGACAGCAGCACCATGATCGCCGACGAGGGCAACGGCAGGGCGACCTTCTCCTCCTGCCGGCGGGCGCGGCCGCGCGCCACCGGCGCCGGCCGGACGTAGAGCGCGCCGGCCAGCAGCAGCACGCCCGCCACCACGCCGTAGACCGCCAGCGTCTGGCGCCAGCCGATCTCGGGCAGCAGCACGCGGTAGACCTGCGGCCACACCGATCCGGCGATCGCCGGCCCGACCGAGACGATCGCCACCGCGGTGTTGCGCTTGCGCTCGAACCAGCCCTGCACGTTGTTCATCGCCGGGGTGAAGGTCCCGGCGTTGCCGAAGAAGCCGAGCAGCAGCGCGTAGCCGGCATAGAGCACCCACTCGCCGCCGCTCGCCGTCAGGAAGCCGCCAATCCCGATCGACAGGCCGGCGATGGCCAGCGGCACGCGCGGGCTGGTGCGATCGGCCAGCCAGCCCATGAAGACGCCGCCGACGCCCATGCCGAAGAACCCGACCATGTAGGCGGTCGACGGCACGGCGCGCTGGTCGCCGAACTCGGCCGCCATCTCCTTCAGCCCGACCATCGGCAGGTAGATGCCGCCGCCGCCCAGCGCGACGCACAGCATCGACACGATGGCGAGGCGCCACGCGTAGGGTCCGTCGATCCGCGTCGACGCCGGGGTCATGGCCTATTCCGTGGCGAGCGTGGCGTCCGCCGCCTGGCCGGCGTCGAGGGCCTGGTCGTCGTCCATGGTCATCGTCACCTTGCGCAGCAGGCCATTGAAGGCGAACGGCGCCTCGTAGTGCGACACCGGGCTCGCCCGGTCGCGGCCGATGTCGAGGCCCGACCACGAGATGAACGATACGAATCCGACCTGGGTGTCGAAGCCGCCGCACGGCTCGCCGTCGACCAGCAGGGTGGCGATGTTGCGGTGATCGCGGTGGCGCATGCGCAGGCCGAGCCTGCGGTTGCCGGCCGGCAGCGGCCGGTCGGACACGATGACGTGGTGCAGGCCGCCGACGTTCATGTCGTAGCAGAGGCGGTTGTCCTTCACGTACAGGCTGTAGCCGCAGGTCATGTCGCCGTGCGCGATCAGCACGCCGTGGGTCTGTGGCCCGTCGATCCGGGCATCGGCCTCGATCGTGTAGCTGCGGGTGCGCACGTCGGGCGCCACGTCGGTCGGCAGGTGGCCCATGCCGCGGTGGAACACGAAGCGCTTGCGCGGCCCGTGGAAGCGCTTGGCATTGTCGGCGAAGCGCGGCGCGAAGCGGTCGTCGAGCGGCAGCACCTTGCAGGCCTCGGCCTGCCGCCACCATTCGTCGATCATCGCCTGCAGCCGGTGCGGCTCGGTGGCGGCGAGGTCCTCGACCTCGTTGAAGTCGTGCGCCAGGTGGTAGAGTTCCCACTGGTCGTGGCTGAAGTCGTTGCCCGGCGGGTGGAAGCACACCGCCTTCCAGCCGTCCTGCACCAGCCCGCGATGGCCGAACATCTCGAAGTACTGCGGCTTGCGCTTGGACGGCGCCTTGGCGCGCGCCAGCGTCCGCGCGAAGCTGGTGCCCTCCAGCGGCATCTGCCGGACGCCGTCGATGACCTTGGGCGGCTTGACCCCGACGATGTCGAGCAGCGTCGGCACGACGTCGCTGGCGTGGCAGAACTGGTGGCGCAGCTCGCCGCGGGCGGAGATGCCGTGCGGCCACGCCATCACCAGCGGGTCGCGGATGCCGCCCCCGTGGGTGTTCTGCTTGTAGCGGCGCAGCGGCGTGTTCGACGCCATCGCCCAGCCCAGCGGGAAGTTGGAGTGCGTGTCCGGCCCGCCGATGTCGTCGATGCGGGCGATCTTCTCCTCCAGCGCCTCGCGCTTGAGGTTGTAGGGGCCCATCGCGTTGATCATGCCGAACGGCCCGCCCTCCTGGCTGGCGCCGTTGTCGGACAGCACCAGGATCAGCGTGTTGTCGAGCTGGCCGGCCGCCTCGAGGAACGACACCAGGCGCGCGAGGTGCTGGTCGGCATGGTCGAGCATCGCGGCGTAGGCGGCCTGCAGGCGGGTGAACAGCCGCTTCTCGTCGGCCGACACCTCGTCCCACGGCCGCACGAGGTCGTTGCGCGGCGGCAGGCGCGTGCCCTTCGGCACGATGCCCATCTCGACCTGGCGGGCGAGCCGGCGCTCGCGCTCGGCGTCCCAGCCGTGGGCGAACTGCGCGTCGTAGTGGCGGATCAGCTCGGCCGGCGCCTGGTGCGGCGCGTGGCAGGCGCCGGGCGCCAGCCACATCAGCCACGGCGTGCTGGCATTGTCGGCGACGTGGTCGGCGAGGTAGCGGATGCCCTGGTCGACCAGGTCCTCGGTGAGGTGGTAGCCGTCGGCGTAGCTGCGCGGCGGATCGCACGGCGTGTTGTCGCGCACCAGCTCGGGCGCGTACTGGTCGGTCTCGGCATCGAGGAAGCCGTAGAAGCGGTCGAAGCCGCGGCCGAGCGGCCAGCCGTCGAACGGGCCGGTCGCGCCGGTCTCGGTGAGCGGCGTGACGTGCCACTTGCCCAGCATGTAGTTGCGGTAGCCGTGGGGCCGCAGCATCTCGGCGATGGTGCCGGCCTCGCGCGAGATCTTGCCGCGGTAGCCGGGATAGCCCGAGTCGAAGTTGGCGAGGCAGCCGACGCCCACCGAGTGATGGTTGCGCCCGGTCAGCAGCGCCGCCCGGGTGGTCGAGCACATGGCGGTGGTGTGGAAGCCGGTGTAGCGCAGGCCGCGGCCGGCCAGGGCGTCGATGGTCGGCGTGCGGATGGCCGAGCCGTAGCAGCCGAAATCGGAGAAGCCGACATCGTCGAACAGCACCACCAGGATGTTGGGCGCGCCCTTGCCGTCGATCCCGCCCGGGCGGACGGGGCCCTCGGGCCAGTGAGGCTGCGACTCCTGGACGGTCTTGCCGATCTTGCCGGTCATGCGTTTCCTCTTTCGTTGGACCTGTTGTCCGATACCCTGAGGCCGCAATCAACTTGAGAGCGTTCATCCCAAGGGCTAGGGGAAGTCATGGCTCAATTCACCTCCGACGGGCTCACGCTCGCCTACGACGAGTTCGGCCCGCCCGGCGCGGCCAAGGCGATCGTGCTGGTGCACGGCTTCTCGTCCAACAAGTACGAGAACTGGAAGCGCATGGGCTGGTACGACGCCATCGCGGGCAAGGGCCTGCGCGGCTTCGCGCTGGACTGCCGCGGCCACGGCGAGAGCGCCAAGCCGCACGACGCGGCGCTCTACGACCGCCGGGCGATGGCCCGCGACGTCTTCGCCCTGCTCGACCAGGCCGGGGTCGAGCGCGCCCACCTGCTGGGCTTCTCGATGGGCGCGCACATCGCGCTGACCGCCGCGCTCGAGGAGCCGTCGCGCGTCGACCACCTCGTGGTGGCCGGAGTCGGCGGCCGGATCTTCGAGCCGCCGCGCGATCCCGAGGGCATGGCGAAGGCGATGGAGGCGGCCTCGCCCGACGCCATCGAGGACCCGATGCTGAAGAGCTTCCGCCACTTCGCCGACGAGCAGAAGGAGGACCGGCTGGCGCTGGCCGCCTGCTCGCGCGGGCCGCGCGAGCCGATCACGCGCGACGCGCTGGCGGCGATCCGGCGGCCGACCCTGGTGATCGCCGGCAACCGCGACCAGCTGGCGGGACCGCCGCAGGGGCTGGCCGACGCGATCGCCGGCGCCAGGGCGGTGACCCTGCCCGGCTGCGACCACTTCTCGATGATCGCGCACGGCCTGTTCAAGGCCTCGGTGTTCGACTTCTTCGACGGCTGGCTGGAGTAGCGCCGGCGATGGCCCGGCGGATCCTGACCTTCGAACGCATCCGGCAGCGCGCCGCGGAGCGCAAGGGCGGCGACAAGGCGCTGGCGCGCCTGATGCCGCCCAGGCCCGTGAAGGGTGCGATCGCCAAGCTGGCCGACGACCGCGTGCTGTCGCAGATGGCGGCGCGGGTCTTCTCCGCCGGCTTCGTGTGGAGCGTGATCGAGAAGAAGTGGCCGGGCTTCGAGGACGCCTTCCTGGGCTTCGCGCCGCGCCGGCTGCTGTTCCAGCCGGCCGAGTACTGGGACGGGCTGGCCTCGGACAAGCGCATCGTGCGCAACCCGCAGAAGATCCGCTCGGTGCGCGACAACGCCAGGTTCGTGAGCGACATCGCCGCCGAGCACGGCAGCTTCGGCCGATTCCTCGCCGCCTGGCCGGCCGACGACCAGGTCGGGCTGCTCGACCTGCTGGCCAAGCGCGGCTCGCGGCTGGGCGGCAACACCGGGCAGTATTTCCTGCGCTTCCTCGGCTGGGACGGGTTCGTGCTGACGCCGCACGTGCTGCTCTGCCTGCGCGATGCCGGCGTGCCGTTGAGCGACAGCGGCACCACGAAGAAGGACCTGCGCGCGGCCCAGGCGCAGCTCAATGCCTGGCGGGCCGAGAGCGGCCTGCCGATGACCTGGGTGTCGCGCACCTGCGCCCTGTCAATCGGCGAGAACATCGACGCCAACCGCCTCCAGGAGATGATGCGAACATGACCGAGATCCTGCTGATCAACCCCAACACCACCCGGTCGATCACCGATCTCGTGCTGCGCACCGCCCGGGGCTTCGCGGCGAAGGGCACCCGGCTGCGCGCCGCGACCGGCCGGTTCGGGCCGCGCTACATCGCCTCGCGCGTCGGCTACGCCGTCGCCGGCCATGCCGCGGTCGACGCACTGGCCAACGATCGCGGGACCAAGGACGCGGTGGTGCTGGCCTGCTTTGGCGATCCCGGCCTCGCGGCGCTGAAGGAGATCGCCGACGTGCCGGTGGTCGGCATGGCCGACGCCTCGATCCTGCAGGCCTGCGCGATGGGCGACCGCTTCTCGATCGTGACCGGCGGCGAGCGCTGGAAGTCGATGTTGGAGGAATTCGTCGCCGGCCATGGCCTGTCGTCGCGGCTCGCCTCGGTGCGCACCGTCGCACCGACCGGTGCCGATATCGCGCGCAACCCGAAGGCGGCGATGGCGCTGCTGGCCGAGGGCTGCACCGCCTGCGCCCGCGAGGACGGCGCCGACGTGGTGATCCTGGGCGGCGCCGGGCTGGCCGGCCTGGCGGCCAAGCTCGCCAAGGCGGTCGAGGTGCCGCTGCTCGACGGCGTCGCCTGCGCCCTCTCGATGGCCGAGGGACTGGCCGGCCAGGCGCCGCGCAAGGCGTCGGTCGGCTCGCTGTCGCGCCCCGCGCCGGTCGACAGCATCGGCCTGTCCCCGGCCCTGAAGAAGACCCTGCTGGCAAAGTAGGCTTCGCTGCCGCTCGAGTGACAGGCACGGCGGCTTTTGCCATGGTCGCGCGATGCGTTTGGTCACTTTTCGCCATGCAGATTCGCTGAAATTCGGCGCCGTCGTCGACGGCGGTGTCGTCGACCTGTCGGCCCGCACCGGCGGCCGCTGGCCGAGCCTGCGCGCCGTGCTCGAGGCCAGGGCGCTGCCCGAACTGGCCGCGGCGGCGAACGGCGCCACGCCCGATTTCCCGCTCGACGCGGTCGCGCTCCAGCCGGTGATCCCCGATCCCGGCAAGATCCTTTGCGTCGGCATCAACTACGCCAGCCACGCCGGCGAGGTCGGGCGCGCCCTGCCCAGCCATCCCAGCGTCTTCTCGCGCTTCACCAGCACGCTGGTCGCGCCGGGCGGCGCGATGGTGCGGCCGCGCGCCTCGGGCGACTTCGACTACGAGGGCGAACTGGCGCTGGTAATCGGCGCGCGGTGCCGCGCCGTGCCGCGCGAGCGCGCGCTGTCGGTGGTGGCCGGCTACACCTGCTTCATCGACGGCAGCGTGCGCGACTACCAGAAGCACTCGGTCACCGCCGGCAAGAACTTCCCCGGCACCGGGCCGCTCGGCCCGTGGCTGGTGACCGCCGACGAGATTCCCGATCCGCAGACGCTGGAGCTGACGACACGCCTGAACGGTACGGTCGTGCAGCACGACACCACCGACCACATGATCTTCGACGTGGCGGCGATCGTCTCGTACCTGTCGACCTTCACCCCGCTGGAGCCCGGTGACGTCATCGCCACCGGCACGCCCGACGGGGTCGGGCTGGGCCGCAAGCCGCCGCTCTGGATGAAGGCCGGCGACCGGCTCGAGGTCGAGATCTCTTCCATCGGCACGCTGGGCGCCCATGTCGTCGACGAGTGAACCGCTCGCCCTGCCGGCCAAGCCGGGGCTCGACCGCGACGCCAAGGTGATCGCGCTGGTGGCGCTGGCCCACTTCGTGAGCCACGTCCACCTGATGCTGCTGCCGCCGATCTTCGGCCAGGTGCGCGAGGCGTTCGGCGTCAGCTACACCCAGCTCGCGCTGGCGCTGACCGCGTTCAACGTCGCCTCGGCGGCGCTGCAGACGCCGGCCGGCTTCCTGGTCGACCGCATCGGGCCGCGGCTGATGCTGACCGCCGGGCTGGTGGTCGGCGGCATCGCGATCACCGCGGCGGCGCTGCTGCCGGGCTACTGGTTCTTCGTCATCGCCTACGCCCTGCTGGGCGTCGCCAACACGGTCTACCACCCGGCCGACTACTCGATCCTCTCGGCCGCCGTCGACGCGCGCAAGATCGGCAAGGCGTTCTCGATCCACACCTTCGCGGGCTACCTCGGCTCGGGCGTGACGCCGGCGATGATGCTGGCTTGCGCGGCGATCTGGAACTGGCAGGCCGCCTTCCTGTTCGCCGCCGGCCTGTCGGTCGCGGTGGCGCTGCTGCTGGTCGTGGCGGGCGGCGTGCTGCCGCGCGTGGTGCGCAAGCCGATGGAGCCGGGCAAGGCCGAGTCGAAGGTCGGCCTCGACCTGCTGCTCAGCCCGCCGATCCTGCGCAACCTGCTTTTCTTCTTCTGCATCGCCATGGCCAACGGCGGCATCCAGACCTACAGCGTGGTCGCCCTGGCGGCGATCCACGACACGCCGGCGTCGGTCGCCAATATCGGCCTGTCGGGCTTCCTGCTGTTCAGCGCCGCCGGCGTGCTGCTGGGCGGCATCATCGCCGACCGCACGCCGCACCACGAGCGGGTGGCGGCGATCGGCTTCGCCTTCACCTCGACCATGGCGGCGCTGATGGCATGGGTCAGCATGCCGGCCGCCATCCTCGTCGGCGTGATGTCGCTGGGCGGGCTGCTCAACGGCATGATCCAGCCGTCGCGCGACATGATGGTCCGCGCCGTCACCCCGCCCGGCTCGTTCGGCAAGGTGTTCGGCTTCGTCTCGACCGGCTTCAACCTGGGCGGCATGGTGGCGCCGTTGCTCTATGGCTTCCTGATGGATCGCCACGAGCCGCGCGCGATCTTCATGATCGTCGTCGCCTTCATCCTCCTCGCCCTGGTGACCGCCATCACCCGGGCCAAGCCACAGGCCGCCCCCGCATGGACTCGCTAGCCCCCGCCTCCTCCAAGGCCCACGCCCTGCAGCGCCGCTACGGCGCCGCCGTGCCGGCCGCCGGCCCGTGGAACGACGTCATCGCCGCCCTGCTCGAGCACCGTTCGGTGCGCGCCTACCGGCCCGACCCGCTGCCGCCCGGCACGCTCGAGACGCTGGTCGCCGCCGCGTCGTCGGCCGCCACCAGCTCGAACATGCAGTGGTGGTCGGTGGTCGCAGTCAGCGACCCGGCGGTGAAGAAGGAACTGGCGAAGATCGCCGGCAACCAGAAGCACATCGAGCAGTGCCCGCTGTTCCTGCTGTGGGTTGCCGACATGGCGCGCAACCAGCGCATCGCCGACGCCGAGAAGACGACCTTCGAGACCATGCCGTGGCTCGAGACCTTCATGGTCGCCGCGATCGACGCCGCGCTGGCCGCCCAGAACGCCACGGTCGCGGCCGAGTCGCTGGGGCTCGGCACGGTCTATATCGGCGCCATGCGCAACGACCCGCAGCGCGTCGCCGAGCTGGTCGGCCTGCCGAAGCAGGCGGTGGTGGTGTTCGGCCTGTGCGTCGGCCATCCCGACCCGGCGGCAAAGGCCGAGGTCAAGCCGCGGCTGCCGCAGTCGAGCGTGCTGCACCACGGCCGCTACGGCGCCACCGGCGAGGCCGCCGACCGCGCCGCCTACGACAAGGAGATGGCGGCCTTCTCGTCGCGCAACGAGATGCAGGCGACGACCTGGACCCAGCGCGTCAAGAATCGCCTCGGCCCGATCGCCTCGATGAACGGCCGCGAGCGCCTGCGCGGCATCCTCGCCGCGATGGGCTTCGAGGTGCGTTGAAAGAGAAGGGTCCCTCGCTGCGCTCGGGATGACAGGCCTTTCTTGTCATCCCGAGCGCAGCGAGGGACCTTTCACTTGTCCCGCGGCGCTTCCAGCCAGTCGTGCTCCAGCGTGCGGATGCGCGCGGTGACCGAGAACAGGAACGCCGTCGACCAGCCGAACAGGATCAGCCCGTTGGCGCCCTCGATGGCGCCGAGGATGCGCCACTGCCGGTCGAGCACGACGTCGCCGTAGCCGATCGTCGTGAAGCTGGTGGTCGAGAAGTACAGCGCCTCCTCGAAATTCCCCAGCGCCCCCAGCCCGAAGTACACGATGGCGTAGAGCCAGATCTCGACCGTGTGGATCGCGACCAGGCCCAGCACGACGAACACGATGGCGGCGATCTGCCCGAGTATGCTCTCGTGGGCGCGGAAGTTGTGGCCGCGCGCGCGCAACAGCCACATCAGGATCAGCAGCCCGGCGAAATGGATGACCACGGTGGATCCCACCATCACGCCGGCCAGCAGCAGGTTGGCGATCATCCGTGCGGAACCAGCACCTGCCTGACGGTGGCGACGTCCTGCAGCCGGTCGAAGCCGGCATTGATCTCGTCGAAGCCGATGCGCTGGCTGACCATGCGGTCGACCGGCAGCTTGCCCTGCTGGTAGAGCGCAATGAAGCGCGGGATGTCGCGCACCGGCACGCAGCTGCCCATGTAGCTGCCCTTGATGGTCTTCTCCTCGCTGACCAGCATGCTCTGCTTGAATGAGAAGTCGGCCTGGATCGGCGACAGGCCGGCGGTGACCGTCGTGCCGCCCCAACGCGTCACGAGGTAGGCGGTCTCCATCGCCTTGATGGTGCCGGCGAGGTCGAAGGCATAGTCGACGCCGCCGTCGGTCAGGTCGCGGACCTGCTGGACGTGGTCGGCGTCGCGCGCGTTGACCGTGTCGGTGGCGCCGAGCTGGCGCGCCAGGCCGAGCTTCTCGTCGGACAGGTCGATCGCGACGATGCGGCTGGCGCCGGCCAGCACCGCGCCCATCAGGCCGCTCAGGCCGACGCCGCCCAGGCCGACCACGGCGACGGTGCTGCCCGGCCGGATCTGCGCGGTGTTCACCACCGCGCCGACGCCGGTGACCACGGCGCAGCCGAACAGCGCCGCCACGTCGAGCGGCAGCGAGCGGTCGATCACCACCACCGAGCCGCGATCGACGACCGCGTACTCGGCGTAGCACGACACGCCGGAATGGTGGTTCACCGGCTTGCCGTCGAGGTGCAGGCGGTGATGGCCCGACAGCAGCTGGCCGGCGGCGCGCGGGCTGATCGAGCGCTCGCAGATGTAGGGCCGGCCCTCGAGGCAGCGGCGGCAGCGGCCGCAGCTCACGTTGAAGGTGAAGCAGACATGGTCGCCCGGCTTGACGTCGTGCACGCCGGCGCCGACCTCGACGATCTCGCCCGAGCCCTCGTGGCCCAGCACGATCGGCACCGGCCGCGGCCGGTCGCCATTGATCAGCGACAGGTCGGAGTGGCAGAGGCCACCGCCGCCGACCTTGACCAGCACCTCGCCTTCGCCCGGCGGATCGAGATCGACCTCGAGGACGTGGATCGGCTTGCTCTTGGCGAACGGGCGCGGCGCACCGCAGGTCGTGAGAACAGCTGCTTTCATCTTCATCAGGCGATTCCTCCGTCGACCCGGACCACGGACCCGGTGGTGAAGCTCGACTTGTCCGACGCCAGGTAGAGCGCCGCGGTCACGATCTCTTCCGGCCGGCCGCTGCGCTGCAGCGCCGCCGTGCTGTTGAGCTTGTGTTCCTCGCTCCACGCCTTCGACACGTCGGTCAGGAAGCGGCCGGGCGAGATGGTGTTGACCCGCACCTTCGGGCCGTACTCGAAGGCGAAGGCCTCGGTGAGGGCATTGAGCGCCGCCTTGGCGCCGGCATAGGGCGCAATCTGCGGCCGCGGCCGGAGCGCCCCGGCGCTGGAAATGTTGATGATCGAGCCGCCGTTGCCTGCCGCCATGCGGCTGCCGACCAGCGACATCAGGCGGAACGGCGCCTTGAAGTTCAGCGACACGATGCGGTCGAACAGCGTCTCCGGCGTCTCGAGCGACGACGGCGCGAGCGGCGAGGAGCCGGCGTTGTTGACCAGGATGTCGATCCGACCGAAGGCGGCGTAGGCGGCGTCGACCAGCCCGTCGAGCTCGGCCCAGTTGGCGACGTTGCAGCCATAGGTCTCGGCCCGGCGGCCCAACGCCCGGACCTCCGCCGCGACCCGGTCGCAGGCGTCCTTCTTGCGGCTGGTGATGAACACGTCGGCGCCCTGCGCGGCGAACGCCTTCACCATCTGGTAGCCGAGGCCCCGGCTGCCGCCGGTCACGAGGGCGACCTTGCCCGTGAGATCGAAATAGTTGGTCATGGCGCGATCCCATCACAGCCGCCGCGCCAAGGCGAGCGCGGCGGCGGGATAAGTCGCGCTAGGCGGAAGGAAGCCCTGCGACCTAGTCGAGCTTGACGCCCAGTTCCTGGACCAGCGGGAGCGTCTGCTTCTTCAGGGCCTCGTGCTCGGCCGCCATCTCGACGGGCCCGATCGGCAGGTCACGCAGCCCGAAGCTGTCCATCATCTTGCGGCCCTGCTCGGACTGCGCCGCCTCGATCCACAGCGACGCCATGCGATTGACGATCTCCCTGGGCACGGCCGCCGGCGCGGCAAGCACGAGGTAGCCATGTAGGCGGAACGCCGGGTGGTCGTAACCCTGTTCGGCCAGGGTCGGCACGTCGGGCAGCAGCGGCGCGCGGGCCGGACCTGGGATGCCGATCGGCCGGATCATGTCGCGATCGAGCAACGCCTTCATCGCCTGGTAGCTGCCCATGGCGACCTGCAGCGAACCGGCGTTCATGTCCTGCCACATCGGCGCCTCGCCGCGGTAGTGAATGGCCTCCATCTTCAGGCCGTAGAGGTTGTTCAGCTTCTGGCACACGATGTGGGCGGCCGATCCGGCGGCCCAGGTGCCGAAGCTCACCTTGTTTGTCCGGGCCCAGGCAACGAACTCCTTGACGTTCTTTGCAGGTACCGACTTGTGCACGGCGAGCGGGAGCGCGCCCGACGGAGTTCCCGCGACCAGGGTGAAGTCCTTGTCCGGATCGAACCCCAGGTTGCTGTAGAGTACCCTGTTCTGGATCAGCGTGCCCGAGATGGTGTGCAGGAAGGTGTAGCCGTCCGCCTGTTCCTTGGCGACCTGCGCCGCGCCGATGTTGCCGCCGGCGCCCGCCTTGTTCTCGATGATGAACTGCTGACCCGTCTTCTGCGCCACGTGCTGCGCGAAGTTGCGGGCGACCGCGTCCGTCAACCCGCCGGCCGGGAAACTGACGATCACGGTGACCGGCCGGTTCGGCCAGTTCTGCGATGCCCACGCTCCCGTCGATGAAGCCAGCCCGCCGGCCCCGATGGCCGCCGAGCCCAAGAGAAAACGACGTCGATTGGTGTAGATCATGGAAGCCTCCCGATGGCCCTGTTGCGCGGCTCTGATGGCCGCATTCGTCCGATGTGGTCCGGCGAGCCGGGAAAGCCAGAGGGCCCCGATCAACTTTTTGCTTGTTAAACAAGGGCTTTCTGGAGATTTCGCCGGTGGACCTTGCGCCGCGGCACGTGGCTTGCTTTGTCCAGTTCGAGGAAGGGCTTCATGAGCATTCACGTCGCGCTGCATCACCGCACGAGCTACCGGTACGATCGGCCGATCGCACTGGGACCGCAGATCGTGCGCCTGCGACCGGCCCCCCATTCGCGCACCCACATCCTGTCCTACTCGCTGCGCATCGAGCCCAAGCAACACTTCATCAACTGGCAGCAGGACCCGCAGGGCAACCACCTCGCCCGCCTGGTCTTCCCGGAGAAGACCGACCGGTTCGAGGTCGTGGTCGACCTGGTCGCCGACATGACGGTGATCAACCCGTTCGACTTCTTCCTCGAGCCCGACGCCGAGGAGTGGCCGTTCGCCTACGACCCGGGGCTGGCCGAGGAGATCGCTCCCTTCCGCAAGCTCGAGCCGCCCGGCCCGCTGCTGAAGAAGTGGCTGGCGACGGTCGACCGGTCCAAGCAGCGCACCATCGACTTCATCGTCGGCCTGAACGCCCGGCTGCAGAAGGAGATCGGCTACATCGTGCGCCTGGAGCCGGGCGTCCAGACCTGCGAGGAGACGCTGGCCCGGGCCAAGGGCTCGTGCCGCGACACCGGCTGGCTGCTGGTCACCATCCTGCGCCACCTCGGCTTCGCCGCCCGCTTCGCCTCGGGCTACCTGATCCAGCTGACGCCGGACGAGAAGCCGCTCGACGGCCCCGAGGGGCCGACCCACGACTTCACCGACCTCCATGCCTGGTGCGAGGTCTACCTGCCGGGCGCCGGCTGGATCGGCCTCGACCCGACCTCGGGCCTGCTGACCGGCGAGGGCCACATCCCGCTGGCCTGCACGCCCGAACCGTCGAGCGCCGCCCCGATCGAGGGCGCGGTCGAGAAGAGCGAGGTCTCGTTCTCCTACGACATGCAGGTCAAGCGCGTGCGCGAGACGCCGCGCACCACCAAGCCCTACACCGACGCGCAATGGGCCGAGCTGCTGGCGGTCGGCGAGACCATCGAGCGCGACATCGGCCGTCACGACATTCGCCTCACCATGGGCGGCGAGCCGACCTTCGTGTCGGTCGACGACATGGACGGCGACGAGTGGAACACGCTGGCGCTGGGCCCCGAGAAGCGCCGCCTCGCCGGGCTCTTGTTCCGCAAGCTGGCGGATCGCTTCGCCAACGGGCCGCTGCTGCACTTCGGCCAGGGCAAGTGGTACCCCGGCGAACAGCTGCCGCGCTGGGCGCTCAACTGCCATTGGCGCCGCGACGGCCAGCCGATCTGGCGCAACATGGCGCTGTACGCGCTGGAGGCGAAGCCGACCGGCGCCACGCCCGAGACCGCGGCCCGCTTCGCCCATGCCTTCGCCGAGCGCCTGCAGCTCGATCCCGGCTACCTGTTCGAGGCGTTCGAGGACACCTGGTACTACCTGTGGCGCGAGCGGCGGCTGCCGAGCAACGTCGCCGTCGAGAAGTCGAAGGTGAAGGACCCGCTGGAGCGCGAGCGGCTGGCCCGGGTGTTCGAGAAGGGGCTGGAGAGCGCGGTCGGCACGGTGCTGCCGATCCAGCGCGACCATACCGGCCGCGGCCGCTGGCGCAGCGGCCCGTGGTTCCTGCGCAGCGAGAAGTGCTACCTCGTGCCGGGCGATTCGCCGATCGGCTTCCGCCTGCCGCTCGATTCGCTGCCGTGGGCGACGCCGGGCGACATCGGCTTCATCGCCGAGCCCGACCCGATGGCGCCGCATCCCGACCTGCCGCCGCTCGACGCGTTCCGCCGCGCGCCGATGCTGCGCCGCCAGGACGCGCGCCGGACCGACGAGCCGGGCGGCGACGGCGAGGCCCGCCGCGAGGCATGGCGGCGCGCGCTGGCGCCCGACCTCGGCCCGCGCCCGGCGCCCGGCAGCTCGGCCGGGACGATCGTGCGCACCGCGGTCGCCTTCGAGCCGCGCGACGGCCACCTGCACGTGTTCATGCCGCCGACCGAGCGCACCGAGGACTATCTCGACCTGGTCGCCGCGGTCGAGGACACCGCCGAGGAACTCGGCCAGCCGGTGTTCCTCGAGGGCTACCCGCCGCCGGGCGGCGATCCGCGCCTGCTGCATTTCAGCGTGACCCCCGATCCCGGCGTCATCGAGGTCAACATCCACCCGTCGGCCAACTGGTCGGAACTCGTGGAGAAGACGGAGATCGTCTACGAGGAGGCGCGCACGACCCGGCTGGGCGCCCAGAAGTTCATGATCGACGGCCGCCACACCGGCACCGGCGGCGGCAACCACGTCACGCTGGGTGGCACCAGCGCCGCCGACTCGCCGCTGCTGCGCCGGCCCGACCTCCTGAAGAGCCTGCTCGGCTACTGGCTGAACCACCCATCGCTGTCGTACCTGTTCTCGGGCCTGTTCATCGGCCCGACCAGCCAGCACCCGCGCGTCGACGAGGCGCGCAACGACGCCGTGCACGAGCTGGAGATCGCCTTCCGCCAGGTCCAGTCCGGACGCGAGACGCCGCCGTGGCTGGTCGACCGGCTGTTCCGCAACCTGCTGGTCGACGCGACCGGCAACACCCATCGCACCGAGTTCTGCATCGACAAGCTGTTCACGCCCGACTCGGCGGCCGGGCGGCGCGGCCTGCTCGAGATGCGCGCCTTCGAGATGCCGCCGCACTGGCGCATGAGCGTGGCGCAGCAGGCGCTGCTGCGCGGCCTCGTCGCCAAGTTCTGGGACCGGCCCTACGAGCGCACCCTGACGCGCTGGGGCACCCGCCTGCACGACGACTTCATGCTGCCGCACTTCGTGTGGCAGGACTTCTCCGACGTGCTGGGCGACCTCGCCGAGGCGGGCTACCGCTTCGCGCCCGACTGGTTCGCGCCGCACTTCGAGTTCCGCTTCCCCAAGATCGGCGAGATCGCGCAGCGCGGCATCGAGCTCGAGCTGCGCCACGCGCTGGAGCCGTGGCACGTGCTGGGCGAGGAGCCGGGCGGCGGCGGCACGGTGCGCTACGTCGATTCCTCGGTCGAGCGCCTGCAGGTCAAGGCGATCGGCCTCAACGAGCAGCGCCACATCGTCTCGTGCAACGGCTGGCGACTGCCGCTGCGCGCCACCGGGACGGTCGGCGAGTACGTGGCCGGCGTGCGCTACCGCGCCTGGCAGCCGGCCACCGCGCTGCACCCGACGATCGGCGTGCACGCGCCGCTGACCATCGACATCCACGACACCTGGAGCGGCCGCTCGCTGGGCGGCTGCAGCTACCACGTCGCCCATCCCGGCGGCCGCAACTACGACCGCATGCCGGTCAACGCCAACGAGGCCGAGGCGCGCCGGCGCGCCCGCTTCTTCCCGATCGGCCACACCCCGGGCGACCAGCCCGAGCCGCAGCCGGTCGACAATCCCGAGCATCCGCTGACCCTCGACCTGCGGCGCGTGCGACCGGCCGGCCCGTGAGGCCCGGCCGGTAGACCGCGCCGTCCCGGCATGCGATTCTAGGTTTCCTCCTTCATCCGCGGTCCCATGGAGTCGTTGCGCGGCCTCTCCTCCTCGCCGGCAAGCGCGTACGACGAACTGGTCACCGGCCAGAAGTCGATCCGCTATCACTGGCAGGGCATCCTCAGCGTCATCCGCTCGCTGCCGGGCGGGTTGGGCGACCGCGTCGAGAGCGCGCGCCGCCAGCTCGAGGAATCGGGCGCCACCGTCAACCTGCTGGACGATCGCGGCGCGCCGCGCTGGGCCTTCGACCCGCTGCCACTGGTCATCGCGCCGGACGAATGGGCGCACATCGAGAGCGGGCTGATCCAGCGGGCGCGCCTGCTCGACGCGCTGCTGGCCGACCTGTACGGGCCGCAGACGCTGCTGCGCGAGCACCTCGTGCCGCCGATGCTGGTCCACGCCAACCGGCACTTCCAGCGCGCCTGCCGCGTCACCGACGGCCGGGCGCCGCCGCGCCACCTCGCCCACTATGCCGTCGACCTGGTGCGGCAAAGCGACGGCAAGTGGTACGTGCTGGCCGATCATACCGAGGTCCCGTCCGGCATCGGCTACGCGCTGGAACTGCGCCGCGTGCTGGCGCGCAGCCTGCCCGAGGCCTTCCGCTCGATCCCGGTCCGCCACCTGCGGCCGTTCATCGAGCGCTGGCACGACTCGCTGCTGGCGATGGCGCCCGGCGGCATGGCCCATCCGACGATGGCGGTGCTGACCCCGGGCTCGCTGTCGGCCACCTACTTCGAGCATGTCTACCTGTCGCGCGTGCTGGGCGTGCCGCTGGTCGAGGGCGGCGACCTCGTGGCGCGCGACGGCGAGGTCTCGATCAAGACGCTGGCCGGCCTGCGCCCGGTCCACGTGCTGCTGCGCCGGCTCGACAGCTCGTTCGCCGACCCGCTGGAACTGCGCGCCGATTCCGCCCTCGGCATCACCGGCCTGGTCGAGACCACCCGCACCGGCGCGATCTCGCTGGCCAACGCGCTCGGCTCGGGCCTGGTCGAGACGCCGGCGCTGATGCCGTTCCTCGAACGCCTGAGCGAGCGCGTGCTCGGCCAGCCGCTCGCCCTGCCGTCGCTCGACGTCTGGTGGCTGGGCGAGCCGGCGGCGCTCACCTTCGCGCTGGCCAACCTCGACCGCATGATCGTGCGGCCCTGCCTCGGCGCCGACCGCGAGCCGATCATCGTCGGCATGCTGGAGCCGGTCGAACGCCGCGAGCTCGAGGCCCGCATCCGCAGCCAGCCCGGCCAGTTCGTCGCCCAGTACCCGGTGATGCCGTCGCTCAGCCCGAAGTGGGACGGCAACGGGCTGGTGCCCGGCGCCATGGTGTTGCGCGCCTTCGTCAGCGCCCAGGGCGCGGAATACCGCGTGCTGCCCGGCGGGCTGGCGCGTGAGCCGGCCGGCGACACCTGCCTGCGCTCGCTCAACCGGCTGAACGGCACGCTGAAGGACGTCTGGGTCCTGGCCGAGGACGCCGCCGACGTGCAGCTGCCCTCGACCCGGCGCTTCCACCAGCTGCCGGTCGACCGCGGCAGCGCCGAGCTGCAGAGCCGCGTTGCCGACAACCTGTTCTGGCTCGGCCGCTACATCGAGCGGCTCGACAACGACGCGCGCATGCTGCGCACCACCGCCACCAAGGTGGCGACCGGCGCGGTCAGCCCGCGCGACGCCGTCGAGCTCCGCCTGCTCGGCCGCCTGCTCGGCGAGGCCAACCTGATGGACCCGGCGGCGGCGCTGTCGGCGCCCGAGCAGGTGGTGTTCCAGCAGGGCCTGGCCGGCATCGGCGCCGACAACCGCGGCCTGATGATCGTGCTCGACGCGATCCAGCGGCTGACCAGCTCGATGCGCGAGCGCTTCTCGATCGACATGATCACCGCCGCCGGACCGGTGATGGCCGAAGTCCGCGACCGCCTGCGGGCGGCGCGCGGCAACCTCGACCCGCTGCTGGCGGCGCTCGACGAGGTGGTGCGTTTCGTCGCCATCATGTCGGGCCTCGCCAACGAGAACATGACGCGCGGCACCGGCTGGCGCTTCCTCGATCTCGGCCGGCGCATCGAGCGGGCGCAGTTCATCGTCACCGGCGCGCTCGGCCCGTTCTCGCAGTCGCCGATCGACTGGGAAGCGGCGATGTGGGTGGCGCTCGAACTGTGCGACAGCACCATCACCTACCGCACGCGCTACCTCGGCCAGCTGCAGCCGGCGCCGGTGCTCGACCTCGTCGTGCTCGACGACAGCAATCCCCGCTCGCTCGCCTTCCAGCTGCGCGCGCTCGAGCGCAACCTCGACTACCTCGCGCGCGCTTCGGGCGTGCGTGTCGCCGCGCTGCCTGAATCGATCGACCAGGACCTCGCCGGCGCGGTCAAGCAGTTCGCCGGCGACGAGCAGGTGTGGCGACACGAGGGGCTGGCGCTGGCGCTGCTGCGCGATCTCGCCGCCGAAACCGACCAGCGGCTGGAAGCGCTGTCCGAGGCGGTGACCCGGGCCTACTTCAGCCACGTCCCGGCGGCGCAGGCCGTCGGCTCGGCGGGCGGGTGAGCCGGCCATGAAGTACCAGCTGTCGCACCGCACCACCTACACCTACGCCGCCAGCGTTGATTCGGGGCACCACATCGCCCACCTGCGGCCACGCGCCTTCCCGGGCCAGGCCGTCAGCGAGCTGCACATCGAGACCAACCCGCTGCCGGCGCTGGCGGCGCAGCACCTCGACCATTTCGGCAATAACATCGACGTCTACCGCATCGACAAGCCGCACCACCGCTTCGAGATCGAGGTGCGGGCGCTGATCGACGTGCGCTTTCCCGACCCGCCGCCGGCCGACGCCACGCCACCGTGGGAAGACGTGCGCGAGGCGCTGTCGGGCAACGGCTTTCCCGAGCCGGTGACGGCCAGCGAATTCGTGCACGACTCGCCGCTGGTGCCGCTGCTCGACGAACTGCGCGACTACGGCGCGGCGTCGCTGGCGCCGCGGCGGCCGATCCTCGCGGCGGCGCGCGAGCTGACCAGCCGCATCCGCAAGGACTTCGCCTACAACCCCGGCGCCACCGACATCTCGACGCCGCTGGGCGAGGTCTTCGCCGGCAAGGCCGGCGTCTGCCAGGACTTCGCGCACGTGCAGATCGCCGCGCTGCGCGCCCACGGTCTCGCGGCGGCCTACGTCTCGGGCTACATCCGCACCGTCCACTCCAAGGAAGAGATGGCGCTGCGCGGCGCCGATGCCAGCCACGCCTGGGTCGCGGTGTGGTGCGGCCCGGCCGCCGGCTGGGTCCACCTCGACCCGACCAACGACCTGGTCGCCCGCGAGGACCACGTGGTGGTCGCCTGGGGCCGCGACTTCTCCGACGTCAGCCCGTTGCGCGGCGTGATCCTGGGCGGCGACAGCCACTCCTACGGCGTCGCCGTCGAATTGGTACCGACTTCGTAATCCTCCCCGTGCGACAGCAGGGGGAGGTGCCGCCGTCTTCGGCGGCGGAGGGGTCATGGGCTTCCGTCGCGATGCCCATGACCCCTCCGTCCGCTGGCGCGGACACCTCCCCGCGCTCACGCGCAGGGAGGAAACTCACCCCAGGAACTCCTTCGTCCACCGCCCGTAGTCGGCATCGCGCGTCACTCGCTTCATCAGGTCGGCGTCGGCGATGCCGGTGAGCTTGCCCGGCGGCGTGCCGTCGCGCAGCGCGCGCAGCGTGTCGTGGATCGCCTTGACCGCGGCGGCGAACGGCTGGTGGCCCTGCAGGGCGATGCGCACCCGCCGCGCCGACAGGTAGGCAAGATCGGTGAGATCGCCGGCGACGCCGCCGAGGATGATCGGCAGCGTGGTCGCGGCCGAGATCGCGTCGAGCTCGGCGCGGGTGCGCACGCCGACGAAGAACAGCGCATCGACGCCCGCCGCCTCGTAGGCCTTGCCGCGGGCGATCGCGTCCTCGAGCCCGCTGATCTGCACCGCGCTGGTACGACCGGCGATGCACAGCAGCGGGTCCTGGCGGCCCGACAGCGCCGCCTTCATCTTGCCGACGCCCTCGGCGATCGGGACCAGGCGCGGCGCGGTCGTACCGAACGGCGTCGGCAGGTCGGTGTCCTCGAGGCTGAGCCCCGCGACGCCCGCGGTCTCGAGTTCCTCGACCGTGCGCTTCACGTTCAGGGCATTGCCGTAGCCGTGGTCGGCGTCGACCATCAGCGACAGGTTGCCGGCGCGGCCGATGCGATAGGCCTGCCCGGCAAATTCACTCAGTGTGAGAACGATCAGGTCGGGGGCTCCCAGCACCGTCAGCGACGCCGTCGAGCCGGCGAACATGCCGACCTCGAAGCCGAGATCCTCGGCGATCCGGGCCGAGATCGGGTCGAACACCGAGCCGGGGTGGACGCAGCGGTTGCCGGCCAGAAGGGCGCGGAAGCGTTGGCGGCGGTCGGTCCAGTTCATCGTTGCCCTCGATCCATGTTGCAGCGCCGAAGGTAGCAAAGGCATCGCAGCAATGCAGGATCGCATTCCGATCCGCAAACCCGAGGCTGCGAATCTTTGCGCGGTGCAGGGGGCGGGCGTAGCGTTTCAATCAGGGACGGCCTGTGCGTGCGCTGGGGCCAGTCCCAAAACAAACAAGCGCACCACGGGGAAACGCCATGTTCGAGATACTCGACCGGCAGACCAACCTGACCGGTAACCAGAAGAAGATCATCGCCGCGGCGGTGATCGGTGACGCGTTGGAGTTCTTCGACTACTTCCTCATCGGCTTCGTGCTGGCCTTCCTGATCGGCCCTTGGAAGCTGACCTTCAACCAGTTCGCGATCGTGTTCCTGTCGTCCGGCATCGGCGCCCTGCTCGGCGCCTACATCTGGGGCGCGATCGCCGACCGGATCGGTCGCCGGCCGGTGTTCATCGGCACGGTGCTGAACTTCTCGATCGCCACCGGTCTCCTGTACTTCACGCCCGACAACGGCTGGATCTTCCTGACCGTGATGCGCTTCTTCGTCGGCTTCGGCGTCGGCGGCCTGTACTGCGTCGACCTCCCGCTGGTCCAGGAGTTCATGCCCAGCCACAAGCGCGGCTGGGTCGGCGGCCTCGTCACCTGCGTGATCCCGCTGGGCGTCGGCATGGGCGGCGTGCTCGGCGCCTTCATGGGACCGACCGAGTGGCGCACGCTGTTCCTGATCGGCCTCGCGCCGGCCCTGGTCGTCCTGCTGGTTCGCCTGTGGGTGCCCGAATCGCCGCGCTGGCTGGTCCGCCAGGGCCGCTACGAGGAGGCCCGCCGCTCGCTGGCCTGGGCGATGCAGGTCGATCCGAACACCCTGCCGATGCCGACGGCGGCGACGCTGGGCGAGCCGGTCAGGAGCAACTGGTTCGACCTGTTCAAGTACCCGCGCAGCATGCTGGTCTCGTGGATCGGCAATGCCGGCGCGCAGACCGGCGTGTACGGCATCTCGCTGTGGGCGCCGACCCTGTTCGTGCTGATCCTCAAGGTGACGCCGCAGGAAGCCAGCAAGATGTTCATCCTGCTGACGGTCAGCGGCTTCCTCGGCCGCCTCACCTTCTCGTACCTGTCGGAGAAGATCGGGCGCCGCAACTGCGGTGGGCTGCTCGGCTTCGGCGCGGCCTTCTTCATCATCCTGGCCGGCTACAACTACAACACGATGATGTTCGGCATGTCGGCCTTCTGGCTGATCCTGACCGTGGCGATGTTCTTCGCCGACGGCGGCTTCGCCATCGTCGGCCCCTACGCCGCCGAGGTCTGGCCGTCGCACCTGCGCACTTCGGGCATGGGCTCGGCCTACGGGTTCGGCGGCATCGGCAAGATCATCGGGCCGCTCGGCCTGGCGATGATCGTCGGCTCCAGCAACTTCGTGAAGCCGGACGTACCGATGGACGCCATCCCGATGGCCTTCGTCTACCTTGGCGGCTGGTTCGCGCTGGCCGGGGTGGTCTATTATTTCCTGGGCATCGAGACCCGCGGCAAGTCGATCGAGCAGATCGACCGCGAGTTGGCGACGGCCTGAGGCTTCACCGTTCGAAGAGGCACGACGTGGACACGCTCATACCGTCCCCCGCCGACCTGGCCGGCGACACCGCCATCGTCTCGCGTGCCGAGGCGTTGCGGCCGCTGGTCGAGGCCGCTTCGAACGAGATCGAGGAGACGCGCCGGCTGCCGCCGGCGCTTCTCGACAAGCTCCACGAGGCGCGGCTGTTCCGCCTGTTGCTGCCGCGCTCGTCGAACGGGATCGAGACCGATCCCGTGACCTTCTTCCACGTGATCGAGACGATCGCCCGCGGCGACGCCTCGACCGCGTGGTGCCTGGGCCAGGCCGGCGGCTGCTCGATGTCGGCCGCCTACCTCGCCCTGCCGGTGGCCCAGGAGATCTTCGGCGACGATCCGCGCGCCGTGCTGGCCTGGGGTCCCGGGCCGCGCGTCCGCGCCGTCGAGTGCGAGGGCGGCTACCGCGTCACCGGCGTGTGGTCGTTCGCCTCGGGCGGCCGCCACGCGACCTGGCTGGGCGCCCATTGCCCAATCTACAAGGCCGACGGCTCGCCAAGGCTGGACGCCGACGGACGCCCGGTCGAACGCACCATGCTGGTGCGCACCACCGACGTCGCCTGGACCGACATCTGGAACGTGGTCGGCCTGCGCGGCACGGCCAGCGACCAGTTCGCCCTCACCGACCACTTCGTGCCGGCCGGCCACTCGATGACCCGCGACTTCGAGAAGGAGTGCCGCGAGCCGGGGCCGCTCTACCGCATGTCGGCGATGACCTGCTACGAGTTGGGCTTCTCCGGCGTGGCGCTGGGCATCGCCCGCGCCAGCCTCGACAGCTTCGTCGACGTCGCCCGCACCAAGGTGCCGCGCGGCAAGAAGAGCCCGATCCGCGACAACGCCGTGGTCCAGACCCAGCTGGCGCAGGCCGAGGTCGGCATCCGAGCCGCCCGCGCCTACCTGCTGCAGTCGGTGGCCGAGATCTGGACGTTCGTGTCGGCCGGCAACAAGCTCACCATGGACCAGCGCATCGTGCTGCGCATGGCCTCGACCAACGCCATCCACAAGGCCCGCGAGGCGGTCGACTTCGCCTACAACGCGGCCGGCGCGACGGCGATCTTCGAGGATCACCCGCTGGAGCGGCGTTTCCGCGACATCCACACCGTGACCCAGCAGTTGCAGGGCCGGCTGTCGCACTTCGAGACCGTGGGTGCCTGGATGATGGGCGCCGACGCCGACCTCACCTTCGTCTGAGAACAGGAGACCGACGATGCCGCTGGGCGTGCTGCAACACTTCACCATCGAGCCCTCCGACCTGGAGCGCACCAAGGCCTTCTACTGCGACGTGCTCGGCCTCGAGGACGGCGACCGGCCGCCGCTGGGCTTCCCGGGCTACTGGCTGTACTCGGGCGGCGTCGCCACCGTGCACCTGCTGGGCGAGCGCAAGCCACGCGAGGGTATCGTCGTGCGCGGCACCGAGAAGAAGTTCGACGACACCGGCCGCTTCGACCACATCGCCTTCGCCGCCACCGACCTCGCCGGCGTGCGGGCGCGGCTGAAGCAGCACAACGTGACGTACCGCGAGCAGGTCGTGCCGCGCACCGGCGCCGGCCAGATCTTCCTCTACGATCCCGACGGCGTCGGCGTGGAGCTGAACTTCGACCCCGACGAGGTCAAGAAGGCCGGGGCGGCGGCCTAGGTGCTGCTGTCCCTCGACATCGAGCGGGTCGAGCCGCTGGCCGACGGCGCGGAGTTCGGCGCCACCGGCGCCTACGAGCGGGTGATCGGCCGCGCCCGCGGCGAGGTCGACCCTGCGCATCCCGGCAACGCCGGGATCGCCTTGATCGACAAGGCGCCGCTGAACGCGCGGGGCCGCGTCGAGTACGAGACCGACGTCTTCATCCTGCGCCCGCGCGATCCCGCGCGCGGCAACGGCCGCATCCTCTACGAGGTCAACAACCGCGGCCGCAAGATGCTGTTCGGCAACATCGCCGACGGCCCGCAGGGCATCAACGACCCGAAGACCCTGGCCGATGTCGGCAACGGCTTCCCGATGCGCCAGGGCTACACGATCGTGTGGTCCGGCTGGGACCCCGACGCGCCGCGCGCCAACATGGGGCTGGGCCTTACCGCGCCGGTGGCGACCGACGGCGGCCAGCCGATCGTCCGCGAGATCCGCGAGGAATTCTGCTCGGGCACGCGCGGCGGCGCGCTCGAGGTCTTCAAGCTCAGCTACGAGGCCAACACGCTGGAGCAGACCCGCGCGCGGCTGACGCTGCGCGAGCGGGCCGACGACGAGCCGCGCGAGCTGCCGCTGAACCAGTGGTCGTTCGCCGACGCCCGCACCGTGCGCCTGCGCGAGGGCAACAAGCCGCGGCCGGGCTGGCTGTACGAGATCCACTACGAGGCGAAGAACCCGAAGGTCCAGGCACTGGGCTTCGCGGCAACCCGCGACCTCGTGAGCTACCTGCGCCACGACCCGGCGGCGTTGGCCGCGACCGGCGGCAAGGTGAGCCACGCGCTCGCCATCGGCTTCAGCCAGGCCGGGCGCTACCTGCGCCACCACCTGTCGGACGGCTTCAACCGCGACGAACAGGGCCGCCGGGTGTTCGACGGCATCTATTCCCACATCGCCGGCATCGGCCGGATCTTCTTCAACACGCCGTTCGCCCAGCCGGCCCGCACCGGCACCCAGCACGAGGACCATGACTTCCCGGAGAACTGGTTCCCGTTCTCGACCGCGTCGGTGACCGACCCGCTGACCGGGCAGTCCGGCAGCCTGCTGCGCGGCGACGGCTCCGACCCGATGCTGATCGAGACCAACACCTCGACCGAGTACTGGCAGAAGGGCGCCTCGCTGCTGCACACCGACCCGCTGGGCAGCCGTGACCTCGCCCTGCCCGGCACGTGCCGCGTCTACATGATCGCCGGCACGCAGCATGGCGGCCGCGCCGGGGCCACCACCGACCCCGGCCCCAACGTCAACCCGCGCAACCCGCACAGCCCGATGCCCGCCGTGCGCGCCCTGCTGGTCGCGCTCGACGCCTGGGTGGTATCGGGCACCGCGCCGCCGCCCAGCCGCGTGCCGACCCTGGCGGACGGCACGCTGGTCGCGCCGGACAGCACCGGCTTCCCCGCCGTGCCGGGCGCCGCCGTGGTGACGCGCACCAACCGCGTCGCCCCGCCCGGCGACTGGGTCCACCCGGTTCCGGCCGAGAAGGCCTACCGCACCCTGGTCTGCAAGGTCGACGGCGACGGCAACGAGGTGGCGGGCATCCGCCTGCCCGACATCGCCGTGCCGCTCGCCACCTACACCGGCTGGAACGAGTACAAGCCGCCGTACCCGGCGGGCGAGATCGCCGACCGCGACGGCAGCTGCCTGCCGTTCGCCACCGACAAGGCGGCGCGCGACGCCGCGGGCGACCCCCGCCCGTCGGTCGCCGAGCGCTACCGCAGCGGCGCCGACTACGTCGCGAAGGTCGAGGCGGTCGTGAAGCAGCTGGTCGCCGACCGGCTGCTGCTGGCCGAGGACGCCGCGCGCTTCATCGAACGGGCCCGCAACGAACCACGGGTCGCGCCCTGAGCAGGGCCATGGATTTCAAGGGAGAGACGAATGGGTAAGCGGATCGCAGTGGTCGGGACCGGCGCGCTGGGCGGCTATGTCGGCGGCTGGCTGGCGCACACGGGCGAGGACGTCACGCTGATCGACTTCTGGCCGGAGAACATCGAGGCGATCCGCAGCCGCGGGCTGGAACTCGACGGCGTCACGCCGGAAGAGAAGATCACGGTGCGCAATGCGAAGACCATGCACCTGACGGAGATGCAGGACCTCGCGCGCCAGAAGCCGGTCGACATCGCCTTCGTCGCCATGAAGTCCTACGACACCGAGTGGGCGACCGCGCTGATCCGCCAGTACCTCGCGCCCGACGGCTACGTCGTGTCGCTTCAGAACTGCCTCAACGAGGAGCGCATCGCGGGCGTCGTCGGCTGGGGCAGGACGGTCGGCATGGTGGCGTCGCTGATCTCGGTCGACATGTACGAGGCCGCTCGCATCCGCCGCACCGTTGCCAAGGGAGGCGACAAGCACACCGTGTTCCGGGTCGGCGAGGTCCATGGCCGCGTCACCAAGCGGGTCGAGGAACTGCGCGAGATGGTGGGCCGCATCGACAGCGCCAAGACCACGACCAACCTGTGGGGCGAGCGCTGGTCCAAGCTTTGCCAGAACGGCATGAAGAACGGCGTCTCGGCCGCGACCGGGCTGACCGGCAGCGACTGCGACCGCAACGACGCAATCCGCCGCTTCTCGATCAAGCTGGGCGGCGAGGCGGTGCGGGTCGGCCAGGCGCTGGGCTACCACATCGAGAAGATCGGCAAGCTGGAGCCGGAGCGGCTCGCGCTGGCCTCGGAGGGCGACAAGGCGGCGCTCGACGAGATCGAGGCGCTGCTGCGGCCCGGCTCGAACGCCAACCCGAACCCGCGCGCCGACATCCAGCGCCCGTCGATGGCCCAGGACATCCGGAAGGGCCGGCGCACCGAGATCGAGTTCATGAACGGCTACGTCGCCGAGCGCGGCACCTACATCGGCGTCCCCGCCCCGACGCACACCAAGCTGACCGAGATCGTGAAGAAGGTCGAACGGCAGGAACTGAAGGCCGCGCCGGCGCTGCTGGGCGGCTAGCGTCCGCGCCCGGCGGGCCCGTCGTCCCAGTCGTCCAGGGTCCGCTGGTAGAGGTCGCGCACCTCGGCGATGTGGGCGTCGATGTCCTCGACGCGCCATGCCTGCACTTCGATCGGCGGCAGCACGCGGACGTGCACGGTCCCGGGACGGAACACCAGCGAGTCGCGCGGCATCACGTGCCAGTTGTCGCGGAACACCACCGGCACGATCGGCGCGCCGGACTGGATCGCGGCGTGGAAAGCGCCCTTCTTGAACGGGCCGAGCCGGGCGGTGTGGCTGCGCGTACCTTCGGGCGCGATGGCGAGGCTCAGTCCCCGGGCGATCCTGTCGACCGCCGGCCGCAGGGCCTCGATCGCGGCCGCCCGGTTGCCGCGGTCGAGGAAGACGAAATCGCGCGCCCGCATCAGTTGCCCGAGCAGCGGCATGCGCGCCGCCTCCTTCTTCGCGACGCCCACGAAATCGCGGCGCAGCAGCGCGAGCAGCAGGTAGGCGTCGAGGTGGCTCTGGTGATTGAACAGGAACACCGACGGCCGGCGATCCAGCAGTGACCGGTCGCCCTCGACCTCCACCCTGATGCCCGAGATCGCCAGCATGGCCTTGGCTCCCAGCTCGCAGGCCAGCTCGGCGCCGCGCTGCCGGCGCCCGGTCACGGCGGCATAGGCGACGCCGCCGAGCGCCGCCACCGCCAGCGCGCCGTAGGCGGCGACGGTGCGCGCCCGCGCCAGCGCCTCGGGCTTGCGGCGCGGGAAGCGCAGCACCGGCCACGCCTCCCCGGCCGCGACCCCGGCCAACCGGCGTCCCGGGTTGACCGCCGCCGGGTGACCGGCGAGGCGCAGGAAGTCGATGTCCTCGTCGCCGTTGGCATAGGCATGGGCGTGCGACAGGTCGAGGCCATGGGCCCGGGCATGGGCGCGCACGGCCTCCGCCTTGCCACTGCCCCACAGAGTCGGCCGCTCGACCTCTCCGGTCAGCTCGCCGTCGCGGATCGTGACCTGCGTGCACAGCACGGCGTCGATCCCCAGCTCCGCCGCCACGGGCGCCACCTGCGCGGCCATTGCGGAGGTCGCGATCACCACCGTGTGTCCCCGGCGCTGGTGCGCCTTGACCAGCGCCCAGGCCTCCGGGAACAGCCGGTTGCCGTAGCGCTCGGCGAAAAGCCGTTGCCAGAGCGCGGCGAAGTCCGCCTCCGGCCGGCCAGCCCACGGCGTCAGGCTCTGTTCGAGCGCGGCGGCGAAGGCCGGCTCGTCCATGTCGCCGTGCAGCAGGAGGCGCATGACATCGGTCGCCTCCCGCCGGTCCATCTGGCGGTGGCGCACGCGATCGCCGTAGTAGGCGGCGGCCGAGTAGCCATCGACCAGGGTGCCGTCGAAATCGAAGTAGGCGGCCACCGAAGGCCCGGCGGGCCCGGCCCCAATCGCCGCCAACCGGTCGGCGAGCGCCGTCATGCCGCGGTCCGCGCGGCCGGTCGCGCCGCGTCGAGGGCCGCGATGTCGGCCAGCGCCGCCAGCGCCTCCGCGATCTCGGCGGCGAAGCGTCGGCGCTGCACCGCGAGGGCCTCGTCGCCGGGGCCGAGCAGGCCGCGATTGGCCGCCAGGGCGAAGCCGTTGGCGAGCAGTTCGCGGCTGGCCGCCTCGGGAGAGCGCAGGCGCTTCTCGGCGACGAGGCGGCGGCCCGCCTCAAGGCAGCCGGCGAGGAAGGGCTTCTCCTCGACGGGTGCATCGACCGGCTGCCCGGCCAGTCGATCCGCCACCAAGCCGTAGGCCTCGAGGAAGGCCGGCAGGATGCGGTGCGCCACCAGGAACGGCGCGGACTCGAGCAGGAAGCGCGGCAGGGTGCGGCCGGATGCCAGCAGCCCGATATCCGGCTCGAGCAGCCGCGCCTCGCCGGCGATCTCCTCGTCGAACGCGCGCCGCTCGCTGAAGAAGAACTCGAACTTCAGGAGGTCGCGCCAGGCGCGCGCCGTCGCCATGCCGCGCGCCAGCGCGTCGCCGGCGCCCTCAGCCTCGCCCTCACCCTCGCCAGCGCGGCTCGCCACCATGATACCGAGCTCCAGGATCGCCCGGTTGACGAACCAGTGGATCGCGCTGTTGCGGTAATAGGCCGCCACCGCGTCCTGGCCCGGCGCGATCCGCAACGTCTCGCCGGCCCGTCGCACGATGCCCGCGGCGACCAGGCCGTCGAGCACCTGCGCGAGGCCCGCGGGCTCGCGCAGCCCGTCGAGCGCGCCGGTCGGCAGGCCGCGCCGCGCGGCATAGTCGAGCAGCGGCTGCAGGAACGCATGCAGGTCGCGCAACCCGAGCGCGCGGTCGTCGACGCCCAGCAGCGCGAGCGTGACCAGGGCCGGGCCGGTCACCGGCGTCACCCGGTTGATGCGCTGGAAGACCTCGAAGGCGACCTTGTCGAGGCTGCCGCTGCTCTCGCCCAGCGACAGCGGCGCGCCGAACCGGACATAAGCCCGGCCCAGCCGCCGTCCCTGGTCGCGCAGGTAGTTCGCCAGCCAGCCGAACCCTTCCCTCGGCTTCGCCGCGCCGGCTTCCTCGGCGGCCATCGCGCCGATGTCCTGCAACTGCTCGTAGGTGATCGAGACCGGCACCAGCAGCACGTCGCGGCCGGCCGCCTCGCGCTGCGCCTCGACGAGGTAGTGCAGCAGCCCGTAATGCGGCGCCCGCAGCTTGCCGGTGCGCGACCGGCCGCCCTCCATGTACCACTCGAGGTGGGCGCCCGACGCCACCAGGTGATGCATGTAGCGGCGCAGCGCCAGCTTGTAGATCTCGTCGTCCTTGAAGCTGCGCCGGATGAAGATCACGCCGGCGCGCCGGCCGATCGTGCCGAGCGGGAAGAAGCGCAGGTTGTCGCCGCCCAGCACGTAGGCCGGCGGCATCCGGCCGGCCACCAGCACGCGCATCAGCACGAAGGCATCGGCGTAGGAGCGATGGGTCGGCAGGAAGACGAGCGACGCGTCGGGGTGCGTGGCCCTCAGCCGGTCGAGGGCCGGCCAGTCGACGTCGAACGACCAGGCCCGCGTGTGCAGCCCGCCGACCGCGCGATCAAGCAGGAAGCGGAAGGCCGGCGCCTGCACGCAGACCATCTCGAGGAGTGCCGCCCGGGCGCGACGCCGGGCCTCGGCCGGCGACAGGCCGGTCCTGCCGCAGATCTCGGCAAGCCCGGCCCGCATCGGTGCGCTGTCCAGCAGGACCCGTGCGATCGACGCCCGCGTCCTGGCCATGGACCGCCGTCAGTTCAGGTAGAGATCGTAGGCGTCCGAGTCGTCCCAGGCGTCGCCGACGTTCAGCCATTCCATCGTCGCGGTCGGGTTGTACGGGTCGTCCGACTGGTACATCTGGTTGACGCGGGTATCGATCATCTGCGCCCGGCCCTTCTTGATGAAGGTGGCGTAGGCCGACGGGCCGCCGATGTAGAGGCAGCCGCAGACGTTCTGGTCGGGATAGACCCAGACCGACTTGCCCTTGAAGGTCGTCTTGCTGAGCCGGTGCGGCGGCAGCTTCTTGAACATGGCGACCTTGGCCGGCGTGTTCAGGGCCAGCTGCTTGAAGCCGGAATCGGCCAGCAGGTTCTCCTTGCTCTCCGGCCGGTAGGCGAGCGGGCTGCCCTGGTCGGGCTGGCAGGCCACGAGGGCCAGCGCCAGGCCGGCGCCGGCAAGGATCGTCATCAGAGGCTTCACGGCGGTCTCCCCCAGGGTCGTCCTCAGGCGGCGGCCTGGAGCCCCGCCTTCGCGTCCTCTTTGATCATATCCGCCCCCTTCTCCGCCACCATGATCGTCGGGGCGTTGGTGTTCCCCGAGGGGACGGTCGGCATGATCGAGGCGTCGACCACCCGCAGGCCGGCGATGCCGTGGACCCGCAGCCGGTCGTCGACCACGGCCATCGGGTCGCGCCCCATCTTGCAGGTGCCGATCACGTGGTAGGTCGTCTGGCCGGTCTGGCGCGCGAAATCCAGCCACTCGTCGTAGGTGTTCACGTCCTTGCCCGGCTTGTTCTCGTAGGCGACGTAGCGCGACAGCAGCGGGTGCGCCGCGATCTTGCGGGCAATCTGCATGCCCGCGACCGTGGTGTCGCGGTCGAGCTGGGCCGACAGGAAGTTCGGCCGGATCGCCGGCTCGACGCCCGGGGTCGCCGACTTGATGTGGATCGAGCCGCGCGAGTCGGGCCGGCACTGGCCGATCACGACGGTCATGCCCGGTTCCTTCTCGAGCTGGCGGGTCTGCGCCGAGCCGTAGGAGGCATGCGCCATGTGGAACTGCATGTCGGGCGAGTCGAGGCCCGGCCGGGTGCGCACGAAGCCGTAGACGACACCCGCGGTCAGGGCGAGCGCGCCGCGGCCGGTGGCGTAGTACTTCACGACTTCCTTCACCAGGTTGAAGCCGCGCGTCGTCTCGTTCAGCGTGACCGGCAGCTTGATGCGCCAGTTCATGCGCGGCGCGAAGTGGTCGCCGTAGTTCTCGCCGACGCCCTTGAGCTCGTGCTTCACCTCGATGCCGAAGCTGCGCAGCAGGTCGGGCTGGCCGATGCCGGAGTGCTCGAGCAGGCCGGGCGACTGCACCGCGCCGCACGACACGATGACCTCGCGGCCGACCCGCACTTCCTGCTTCTGGCCGTGCACCGAGTAGGCGACGCCGACCGCGCGCTTGCCCTCGAGGATGACGTGGCTGACCAGCGCGTCGGTCTGGATCTTGAGGTTGGGCCGGTTGCGCACCGGGTCGAGGAAGGCGCGCGCCGTCGACTGGCGCTTGCCGTTCTTCATGGTGACCTGGAAGTAGCCGAAGCCCTCCTGGTTGCCGTTGTTGTAGTCGGGGTTCTTCGGGTAGCCGCACGCCTCGGCCGCGTCGATGAAGGTGTCGCAGAGCTCGTTGGTGTCGCACATGTTGGCGACGTTGAGCGGCCCGCCGCGGCCGCGCGCCTCGTCGCTGCCGCCCGGCTCGAAGTTCTCCGACTTCTTGAAGTACGGCAGGACGTTCGAGTACGACCAGCCGCGGTTGCCGAGCTGGCCCCACGTGTCGTAGTCGAGCGGCTGGCCGCGCACGTAGAGCATGCCGTTGATCGAGCTGGAGCCGCCCAGCGTGCGGCCGCGCGGGCACGGGATGCGCCGGCCGGCCATGCCGTCCTCGGCCTCCATCTCGAAGTTCCAGTTGTAGTCCTTGTGGTTCAGCAGCTTCGTGAAGCCGGCCGGGATGTCGATCCACATCGACCGATCGGGCGGGCCCGCCTCGAGCAGCAGCACCTTGACGTTGGCATCCTCGGTCAGCCGGTTGGCCAGCACGCAGCCCGCCGAGCCGCCGCCCACGATCACATAGTCGAAGTCCGCCATGACGCTTCCTGCCTCCCGTTTACGGGAGGGAGTTTAGCGCAAATGGCAGGAAACGTGATGGCCCGGCGCGATTTCGCGCAGCGGCGGGGATTCGACCCGGCAGCGCGCCTCGGCGTAGGGGCAGCGGGTGTGGAAATGGCAGCCCGGCGGTGGCCGGACCGGGCTCGGCACGTCGCCCTGCAGGACCCGCTTCTGGCGCTTTACCGACGGGTCAGGCACCGGCACGGCCGACAGCAGGGCCTCGGTGTAGGGGTGCTGCGGCCGGGTGAAGATCGAACGCGTGTCGGCGTACTCGACCACACGGCCGAGATACATCACCGCGATCTGGTGGCTGATGTGCTCGACCACCGCGAGGTTGTGCGAGATGAACAGGTAGGACAGCTGGCGCTCGCGCTGCAGGTCCTGCAGCAGGTTGATGACCTGCGCCTGGATCGACACGTCGAGCGCCGACACCGGTTCGTCGCCGACGATCAGCTTCGGCCCCAGCGCCAGGGCGCGGGCGATGCCGATGCGCTGCCGCTGGCCGCCCGAGAACTGGTGCGGGTAGTTCTTCATCTGCGCGGTGCGCAGGCCGACGCGCGCGAACAGCGCCGCCACCTTCTCCTCGCGCTCGCGCTTGTTGGCGAGGCCATGGACCAGCAGCGGCTCGCCGACGATGTCGCCCGCCGTCATGCGCGGGTTGAGCGACGAGAACGGGTCCTGGAAGATGATCTGCATCTGCGCCCGGTAGGGGCGCATCTCGGCCTTCGACAGGCCGGTGATCTCGGTGCCGCCGACCTTGATCGAGCCCGAGCTCGGCTCGATCAGGCGCATCACGGCGCGGCCGGCCGTGGTCTTGCCGCAGCCGCTCTCGCCGACCAGGCCCAGCGTCTCGCCGACGCCGATCCGGAAGCTGACGCCGTCGACGGCGTAGACGTGGCCGACCGTGCGGCGCAGCAGGCCCTTCTTGATCGGGAAGTGCTTCTTGAGGTCCTTGACCTCGAGCACCGGCGGCGCCGGGGACGCGGCGCCGGGCGCGGGAGTCCGGGCGTCAGCCATCGATGTGCCAGCAGGCCGCCCAGTGGCCTGTCCTCTTCTCTTCGTACTCGGGCCGCTCGCGGCGGCAGCGGTCGTCGGCGCGGCTGCAGCGCGGCGCGAAGGCGCAGCCGGCCGGCAGGTCGAACAGCGGCGGCACGATGCCGGGGATTTCCTGCAGGCGATCGGTGGTGCGCTCGACCTCGCCGCGCATCAGGTCGAGGCGCGGGATCGAGGCCATCAGGCCGACCGTGTAGGGATGCATCGGCCGGGCGAACAGCTCGCCGACCTCGGCCTCCTCGACCTTGCGGCCGGCATACATGACGATGACCCGGTGTGCCGTCTCGGCGACCACGCCGAGGTCGTGGGTGATCAGGATCACCGCCGCGCTGAACTCGCGCTGCAGCTCGACGATCAGCTCGAGGATCTGGGCCTGGATGGTGACGTCGAGCGCCGTTGTCGGCTCGTCGGCGATCAGGACCTTGGGGTTGCAGGCCAGCGCCATGGCGATCATGGCGCGCTGGCGCATGCCGCCCGACAGCTGGTGCGGGTACTCGCGGGCCCGCTGCGCCGGCTCGGGGATGCGCACCAGGTCGAGCATCTCGATCGCCCGCTTGAGCGCCGCCTTGCGATCGAGGTTGCGGTGCAGGACCAGCGCCTCGGCGATCTGCTTGCCGATGGTCATCACCGGGTTCAGCGACGTCATCGGCTCCTGGAAGATCATCGAGATCTCGTTGCCGCGGACGGCCCGCATCTCCTCCTCGCTGATCTTCAGCAGGTCGCGCCCGGCCAGCCGGATCTCGCCCGACACGATGCGGCCGGGCGGGTCGGGGATCAGGCGCATCAGCGACAGCGCCGTCATGCTCTTGCCGCAGCCCGATTCGCCGACGATCGCCAGCGTCTCGCCGGAGGCGACCTGGAAGTCGACGCCGTCGACCGCCTTGACGATGCCGTGGCGGGTATAGAACCAGGTGCCGAGGTTCTCGACTTCGAGCAGCGCGCTCATGACCGCTGCCTCGGGTCGAGGATGTCGCGCAGCGCGTCGCCCAGCAGGTTGGTGCCGAACACCGTCATGCTGATCGCGACGCCGGGGAAGATCACCAGCCAAGGCGCGGTGCGCACGTACTCGGCGGCGGACTCCGACAGCATGCGGCCCCACGACGGGTAGGGCTCGGGGATGCCGAGCCCGAGGAACGACAGCGAGGCCTCGACCAGGATGGCCGAGCCGAGCTGCGCCGTCCCCAGCACGATCAGCGGCGCCAGGGTGTTGGGCAGGACGTGGCGGACGGCGATGCGCATCTCGCCCATGCCGACCGCGCGGGCCGCCTCGACGAAGGGCTGCTCGCGCAGCGACAGGGTGGAGGAGCGCACCACGCGCGCCACGCTCGGCACCAGCGGAATGGCGATGGCGATGATGGTGTTCTGCAGCGACGGTCCGAGCGCGGCGGCCATCACCAGCGCCATGACCAGCAGCGGCAACGACTGCATGATGTCCATCAGGCGCTGGGTCAGCAGGTCGACGGTGCCGCCGAGGTAACCGCTCGTCAGGCCGATCGCGATGCCCAGCGCGCCGCCGATCAGGGTGGCGCCGGCGCCGACCGCCAGCGAGATGCGGGCGCCGTGCACGATGCGGCTGAACATGTCCCGGCCCATGAAGTCGGCGCCCAGCCAGAACTTGCCGCCCGGCACTGCCAGCGACGATTTCGCATCGGTCGAGGTGGGGTCCATCGGCGCGATGAAGTTCGCGAACACGGCGGTCAGGATGAAGACCAGGACGATTAGCGCCCCGACCGCGCCCAGCGGGTAGCGGCGCGCCGTAAAGGCGAGCTGGCTGACCCACCCGGTGATATTGGCGCCGGCCCGCGCCAGCTCGGCATCGTGGTTGACGGTGCTCATGGGCTCAGTCCCCGAACTTGATGCGGGGGTCGAGGACCATGTAGGCCATGTCGACCAGGAAATTGACCATCACGACGACGAAGGCGATGAGCATCACGAGGTTCTGCACGATCGGATAGTCGCGCCAGCGAATCGCCTCGACGAGGAAGCGCGCGACGCCGGGAATGTTGAACACCGTCTCGGTGACGATCAGGCCGCCGACCAGGAACGCCGCCTCGATGCCGATGATGGTCACGACCGGCAGCAGCGCGTTGCGCAGCGCGTGGTCGTAGTTGACCGAGGCGTTCGAGGCGCCCTTGGAGCGGGCGGTGCGGATGTAGTCCTGCCGCATCACCTCGAGCATCGAGGAGCGCGTGAGGCGCATGATCAGCGCCGAACTGCGGAAGCCGACCACGGCGGCCGGGATCGCCAGCAGCCCGACCTCGGCCAGGAAGCCGCGCGGCTCGTTGGTGTAGATCGGGATGGTGCCGAACCAGTGCACGGCCGCCATCAGCACCAGCAGGCCGAGCCAGAACGACGGCAGCGACAGGCCGCTGAGACTGAGGATCCTCAGGCCGTAGTCCATCAGCGAATTCTGCCGCACCGCGCTGATCACGCCGAACGGCACGCCGATGATGACCGAGAAGAACAGCGCCATCAGCGCCAGCTTGGCGCTGATCGGGATGCGCGGGGCGATTTCCTCGATCGCCGGCCGCTCGGAGACGTAGGCGAAGCCGAGGTCGCCGCGCGTCAGGCCGCCGACCCACTGGCCATACTGCTCGACGATCGGGCGGTCGAGGCCGAGTTCCTTGGCGATCTTGGCCTTTTCCTTGGGGTCGGCGATGCCCGCCGCGTCGACCAGGATGTCCGAGATGTCGCCGGGCACCAGCCGCAGCATCACGAAGATCAGCACCGACATGCCGAACAGCGTGAGCGCCATCAGCAGGAGGCGCCGGACCAGGTAGGAGCCCATCAGCCGGCCCCCTGCCCGTCGGAGATCGTGGTGACGCGGTCTGTCATCGGTTCCCTAGCGCTCCAGCCAGAGGTCTTCGAACCGCCAGCCGTTGTAGATGCTGTTCGACTGCAGCACGAGGTTCTTGAGGGCCGGCGACCAGCAGGTGTTGGCGACGTTGTGGCCCAGGATCGGCCGGGCGACGTCCTCGGCCAGCTGGCGCTCGACCTCCCACACCAGCTTCTTGCGCTTCTCGCGGTCGAGCTCGGCGGACTGGGCGTCGATCAGCTTGTCGACCTCGGCGTTCTTGTAGGCCGTGTAGTTGCGGTCCGACGTCGAGTAGTAGTTCTCGTAGAAATTGACGTCCGGATCGTCGACCCCGACGCCGGTCAGGTTCATGCCGATCTGGTAATCCTTGCGCTGGATCTTGGTGTACCAGACGGTGGTGTCGATCGGGTCGAGCTCGCCGTCGATGTGGATCTTCTTCAGCTGGTCGATCAGGATGACCGCCGGGTCGCGGTAGATCGCGATGTTGCGGGTCGAGACCTTGATCTTGAGCGGCTTGTCGGCGGTGTAGCCCAGCCCTTCCATGATCTTGCGCGCCTCGGCGCGGCTCTTCTCGATGTCGGGCGCGTGGCCCGGCAGGGTCGCCAGCATCTCCTTGGGCATGCCCCAGAAGCCGGCCGGCGGCGGCAGCATGGCGGCGCCATCGAGGTCGTTGCCCTGGCTCAGGATTTCGGAGAAGGCCTTGTTGTCCAGCGCCATCACCATGGCCTTGCGGACCTGCGGGTTGTCGAACGGCGGCTTGTCGCGGTTGATCAGCACGTTCGAGCTGACGTTGGTCGCCCGCGCCTCGCAGACCGCGTCGGGCTTCTGGCTCTTGATGTCCTTGAGCAGCGGGAAGGTGACGTCCGAATCGAACGTCATGTCGAACTCGCCGGCGGTGAAGCCGAGCAGGCGCGTGCTGCGGTTCGGCACGATCTTCCAGTCGATCGCGTCGAGGTAGGGCTTGCCCTTGTTCCAGTAGTCGGGATTGCGCGCCAGCTTGATCGACTCGTTGCGCTTGAACTCGACGACCTTGAAGGGGCCGGTACCGATCGGCTTGGACCGCATGTCGCGGCCCGGCACGTGGCAGGCGTAGACCGGCGAGTAGCCGGCCGCCAGCATCGACAGGAACGACGGCTGCGGCCGCGCCAGCACGAACGAGACCTCGAGATCGCCGTTCGTCACGATGTCCTTGACGTTCGCGTACCACAGCTTGCGCGGGCTCTTGCGGATGATCTCGTTCTTGTCGTCGCCGGCGCCACGCACCGCGTCGAAGGTGCACTTCACGTCGGCGGCGGTGAACGGCTTGCCGTCGTGCCACTTCACGCCGCCGCGCAGCTTGAAGGTCAGCTTGGTGTTGTTGTCGGACCACGCCCAGCTCTCGGCCAGTTCCGGCACGATGTCGTCGGGGCTGTTCACCTTCTTCTTCGGATCGAAGAAGACGAGGTTGTTGAACACCGCCATGAAGGGCTGGTTGACCGAGATCGTCG
>JAIUOX010000043.1 GCA_020160955.1 Pseudomonadota bacterium | reverse complement strand
TGCCCCCTGACATGAAAAAGGCCGCTCGCGCGGCCTTTGTTCGTTCGCTCCCGAAGGGGTCGCTTACGCGGCCGCCTTGGCGTCCTTCTTGGCCTTGGCCGTCACGACGCGGCGCTTCAGCACCTTCATCTCCGGGCTGAGCTTGCTGTCGTTGGTGCCGAGCAGGTAGGCGTCGATGCCGCCATTGTGCTCGATGGTCTTGATGCCGCGCGGGGTCAGGCGCAGGCGGACGCTGTGGCCGAGCGCGTCGGACAGGACCGAGGCGACCTGCAGGTTGGCCATGAACCGGCGCCGGGACTTGTTGTTGGCGTGGCTCACATTGTTGCCGTACTGGACGGCCTTGCCCGACAGGGCGCAACGACGAGGCATGGCGGTTTCCGCTGAAAAAACGATCCCGCCGAACGGCGGGAAGGCCGGCTTTTTAGGGGTCCCCGCCCCCTCCGTCAACACCCGGAAACGGGCGGATTTCGGGGAATCGCCCGGGCTCAGGCGAACCAGTCCACCACCCGCTCGGAGATGTCCTCGACCTGGTCCTCGGGAATCACCCGGCCGCGGGCCGAGATTCCTGCAGCGTGCACGGTTTCCGGGTCGCCCGACACCAGGGGGTGCCACCAGTAGAGGTCCTGCTTGAAGTGGACCAGCCGGTAGGCACAGGTCTTGGGCAGCCAGTCCATCTTGGCCACAACCCTTGGGGTCAGCTGGATGCAGTCCGGCACGATCTTCTTGCGGTTCTTGTAGTCCCGGCAGCGCGCGGTCTTGGGGTCGAGCAGCTTGCAGCAGGTGTCGGTCTGGGCCAGTTCGCCCGTCCCCTCGTATTCCAGCTTGTTGACGCAGCACATGCCGCAGCCGTCGCACAGCGACTCCCATTCCTGCTGGGTCATCTGGCCCAGCGTCTTGCGCTTCCAGAACGGCTCTTCCTGGCGGGCGGCAGCCCGGCGGGCACGGCGAACGAGGGACTTAGCGGCCATGGAAGGCTTGTAGCATGCGCCGCGCCGCGGCGGCGGGGGTCGACTTGCCGGCTTCCACGTCGCGCTCCAGCCCCGGGACCAGCTGGCGCACGCCGGGGTGACGCTTGAGGTCGGCCAGCAACGTCTCGCCGACCTCGTTCCACATCCACGCACGGGCCTGCTCGGCGCGGCGGTGGGCGATGCCCTTCTCGCCCACGGCCTCGCGGAAGCGCGCGATCACGTCCCAGACCTCGGCCACGCCCCCGCCGGTCAGCGCCGACGCGGTGGTGACCTCGGGCGTCCAGCCGGCGGTCGGCGAGCGCAGCATGCGCAGCGCGTGCTGGTAGTCGGCGGCCGAGCGTTTCGCGGTGGCCAGCAGGTCGCCGTCGGCCTTGTTGACCACGATCAGGTCGGCCAGCTCGATGACGCCGCGCTTGATGCCCTGCAGGTCGTCGCCGCCGGCCGGCAGCAGCAGCACGATGAACATGTCGACCATGTCGGAGACCGCGGTTTCGGACTGTCCGACGCCGACCGTCTCGACCAGCACCGTGTCGAAGCCGGCGGCCTCGACCAGCAGCATGGTCTCGCGGGTGCGCCGTGCCACGCCACCCAGCGTCGCGCCGGCCGGCGACGGGCGGATGAACGCCTCGGTGCGGCGCGACAGTTCCTCCATGCGCGTCTTGTCGCCCAGGATCGAGCCGCCGCCGCGCTTCGACGACGGGTCGATCGCCAGCACGGCGAGCGAGCGGCCGCGCTCCAGCAGCGACAGGCCGAAGCGCTCGATGAAGGTCGACTTGCCGACGCCCGGCACGCCGGTGATGCCGAGCCGCACCGAGCGGCCGGTGTGCGGCAGCACCGCCTGCAACAGCGCGTCGGCGCGCTCGCGGTGATCGGGCCGGGTCGATTCGATCAGCGTGATCGCCTGCGCCAGCGCGCGGCGGTTGCCGGCCAGCAGCGGCGCGAGCAACGGATCCTGTGCGGCGACGGGGCCGGGCGAAGGTTGGACGGACGCGCTCATGGGCGGGCCAGACTTATCAGCGGCCCCGGTGGAACGCCAGCAAGGCGACCGCCCCGGCGGCGCCGTAGAACACCGCCAGCGTCCAGCCCAGCCCGGGATCGCCGAACGCGTCCATCGCCGCCCCGGCCAGCGGCCGCCCGACCAGCCCGCCGGCGATGTAGAGCATGCTGAAGGCGGTGTTGGCGCGGGCCATGTCGCCCGCCCCGAAGCTGAGGCCGAGCAGCGCCAGCCCGACCGGGTAGATCGCGAAGGACAGACCGCCCCACAGTCCGATCACCGCCAGCACCAGCAGCGACTGGGCCGGAACCTGCGACAGCACGATGACGAGGACGGCGCTGGCCAGGGTGCAGCCGGCCAGCACGGCGCGCCGGTCGGCGTGGTCGGCCAGCCAGCCGATCGGCCATTGCAGGGCGACGTTGCCGATCACGAACACCGACAGCCACAGCGCCCCGGTCTCGGGCGAGACGCCGGCGCCGACCGCGTAGACCGGCAGGAAGCTGAAGGCGACCTGCTCGCCCAGCCCGCACGAGAAGCCGGCCAGCATGGCGAGCGGCGCGCCCACGACGACCGCGAGGTAGCCGCTGTCCTCGGCGTGCTCGATCCGCGGCGCGGTCCGCCAATAGGGCAGCAGCGGCAGCGCGACCAGCAGGACGAGCGCGGCGCAGACGAGGAAGGGCCGCGGGCCGTAGACCCCGGCGACCTGCAGCACGATCGGGCCGAGCGCCAGCCCGAGCGCCACCAGGATGGCGTAGATCGCCATGACCCGGCCGCGGCGGTTCTCCTCGACCACGACGTTCATCCAGATCTCGCTCACCACCCACGGCACGCCGCCCATCGCGCCGTGCAGCAGCGTGATGACGAACCACGCCGCGAGGCTGTCGGTCAGGGTATAGGCGACGGTGAGCGCCGAGCCGGCGACGACCGCGCCGATGATGAACGGCACGGCGCCCAGCCGCGCCGCCAGCCGCGGGATGAACGGCGCGGTGAGCAGCATGCCGACCGCCCAGGCCGCCGCGACGACGCCGATGGTGAGCTTGTCGACGCCGCGCTTCTCCAGCGCCAGCGGCACCAGCGGCAGGGCCACGCCGGCCTGCAGCCCGATCGCGCCGGTCGCGGCGAACACCGGCAGCAGGGCGCGCCAGGGATTGCCCCCGGCGCCGGGAATGTCAGTCGGCGACACGCAGGTGACCCTCGGCGCGGAGCGACGCCTGCTCCTGCTGTGCTTCCTCGACGCGGCGCTCGGCCTCGGCGGCGGCTTCCTGCTGGCGTTGCCACATGTCGGCGTACAGCCCGCCCTTCGCCAGCAGTTCGCCGTGACGGCCGCGCTCGGCGACGCGGCCGCGGTCGAGCACGACGATCTCGTCGGCGTGGATGATGGTCGACAGGCGATGGGCGATCACCAGGGTGGTCCGGCCGCGGCTGACCTCCTCCAGCGAACGCTGGATCTCCTGCTCGGTGCGGGTGTCGAGCGCGCTGGTCGCCTCGTCGAACAGCAGGATCGACGGGTTCTTCAGGATGGTGCGGGCGATCGCCACCCGCTGCTTCTCGCCACCCGACAGCTTCAGCCCGCGCTCGCCGACCATCGTGTCGTAGCCCTTGGGCAAGGCCATGATGAAGTCGTGGATGCGCGCCAGCCGGGCCGCCTGCTCGACCTCCTCGCGGCCGGCATCGGGGCGGCCGTAGCTGATGTTGTAGTAGATCGTGTCGTTGAACAGCACGGTGTCCTGCGGCACCACGCCGATCGCCCGGCGCAGGCTGTCCTGGCTGACCGAGCGGATGTCCTGGCCGTCGATCCGCACGCTGCCCGCCGCGACGTCGTAGAAGCGGTACAGGATGCGCGACACCGTCGACTTGCCGGCGCCGCTAGAGCCGACGATCGCCACCGTGTCGCCCGGCGCCACGCGGAAGCTCACGTCGTGCAGGATCGGTCGGCTCTTCTCGTAGTGGAAGTCGACGTGGTCGAACACGATCTCCGCCCCGCCCACCGCCAGGGCCGGCGCGTCCGGCCGGTCGGCGATCTCGGGCGCGACGTTCATCAGGCCGAACATGTTCTCCATGTTGACGAGCGCGTTGCGGATCTCGCGGTAGGCGAAGCCCAGCATGTTGAGCGGCTGGTAGAGCTGGATCAGGAAGGCGTTGACCGCCACGAAGTCGCCCAGCGTCATGGTGCCGGCGCGCACGCCGTAGCCGGCCATCACCATCACCGCCACCAGGCCGACCGAGATGATCGCGCCCTGGCCGACGTTCAGCATCGACAGGGTGCGGCTGGAGCGGATCGCCGCCTGTTCGTAGCGGCGGCGGCCGACATCGAAGCGCCGCGCCTCGTGCGCCTCGTTGCCGAAGTACTTCACCGTCTCGTAGTTCAGCAGGCTGTCGATCGCCCGCGCGTTGGCCTCGGTGTCGGCATCGTTCATCGAGCGCACGAACTTGATACGCCACTCCGACAGGGCGATCGAGAACACGACGTAGATCGCGACGGCCAGCAGCGTGACCGCCGAGAAGCGCCAGTCGTACATCGTCCACAGCACCGCGCCGACCAGGATGATCTCGAACAGCGTCGGCACGATGTTGAAGGTCGTGAAGCGGATCAGGAATTCCATGCCGCTGGTGCCGCGCTCGATCACCCGGCTGAGCCCGCCGGTCTGGCGCTCGAGGTGGAAGCGCAGCGACAGGGCGTGCAGGTGGCGGAAGACCTCCAGGGCGATGTTGCGGATGGCGCGCTGCGACACCGGCGCGAACAGCGCGTCGCGCAGTTCGCCGAAGGCCTGGGCGACGATGCGGGCGACGCCGTAGGCCAGGATCAGGACGACCGGCACGGCGACCGCCTGCGCGGTCGGTTCGCCCAGCGCGTCGACCGCATGCTTGTAGAGCACCGGGACGTAGACGTTGGTGACCTTGGCGGCCACCAGAAGGACCATTGCCACCACGACCCGCCAGCGCAGGCCGGCGTCGTTCGGCCACAGGTGGCGGCCGACGACCCGCAGTACAGCCATACTGCGAGCCCATCCCAGTTTCGGAACACCGGCCTTGGCGGGAGGCGACATGTGCAAAAATAGCCTTTTTTGACGCGCCATCTGGGGATGGCGGGGGATGCGTGGGCCTTCTATCGTGCCGGGACCGGCGGCGTAAGCCCCGGTCAGGAAGGGATTCATGAGATTTCGTAGGGCGTTCATGCTGTTGGCCGCGTTCTTCGCGGTCCCCGGCCTGGCGGCCGCCCAGGATGCCCGGCAGGTCGAGCTCGGTTACGAGATCACCTTCGCCGGATTCGCCGGGTTCCGGCTCGACGTCACCGCCCGGTTCGACGGCGCGCGCTACGATGTCGAGAGCACGGCCTTCAAGGAGGGCGTGCTCAAGGCCATCACCATGAACTACATCGGCCGCAACCGGGCGTGGGGCGGCTTCGGACCGCAGGGCGCGCAGCCCGCCGCCGGCTCGCTGTCGGTCCTGGTCGGCGACAAGACCCGGACCTGGCTGGCCCAGTACGGGCCGGGCGGCAGCGTGAGCGAGACCCACACGCCGGAATGGAAGCCGGCGCCGACGCAGGCGATCCCCGACAGCGACCGCACCGGGTCGCTCGACCCGCTGTCGGCGGGCCTCAGCGTCGGCTTCGCGGGCGACCAGGCGTGCGACCGCACCGTGCCGTCCAACGACGGCAAGCGGCGCGTCGACATCATCATCCGCAAGGTCGGCGTCGAGTCGGCCGCCAAGAGCGGCATCCCGGGCGCGATCGGCGACGTGCTGGTCTGCGACCTCTACACCAAGCGGGTGTCCGGCGAGTTCGCCGAGGCGGCCAAGGAAGCCGAGACCGAGCGCGAGCGCCCGATCCGGATCTGGCTCGCCCACCTCGACAGCACGCCGATCCGCTATCCCGGCAAGCTCGAGGCCAGCACCGGCTTCGGCACGATCCGCGGCAAGCTGCTGTTCTTCCGCGAGCGCCCGCTGACGTCGGCGGAATCGCAGGCGATGCGGCGCTGAAGGGTCCTTCGCTGCGCTCGGGATGACGGGCCTTTCCGTGTCATCCCGAGCGCAGCGAGGGACCTTTGCTTATCAGGCCGCGCGCTTCTGGTTGCGACCGCGCAGGATCTCGAGGATCTCGGCGGCGGCGGCCGGGATGTTGGTGCCCGGGCCGTAGATCGCCGCGACGCCCGCCTTCTTCAGGAAGTCGTAGTCCTGGGCGGGGATGACGCCGCCGACCACGACCAGCACTTCCGAGCCGCCCTGCTTGGCCAGCTCGCCGATCAGTTCCGGCACCAGCGTCTTGTGGCCGGCCGCCTGGCTCGACACGCCGATCACGTGCACGTCGTTCTCGATGGCGGCGCGCGCCGCCTCGGCCGGGGTCTGGAACAGCGGCCCGATGTCGACGTCGAAGCCGAGGTCGGCGAACGCCGTGGCGATCACCTTGGCGCCGCGGTCGTGACCGTCCTGGCCCATCTTCACGACCATGAGGCGCGGCCGGCGGCCCTCCTCCTCGGCGAAGGCGGCGATGTCGCCGCGAATCCGCTCGAGCCCGGCGTCGCCTTCCCACTCGCCGGCATAGACGCCGGAGATCGACCGGATGGTGGCCTGGTAGCGGCCGTAGACGCCCTCGAGCGCCGACGAGATCTCGCCCACCGTGGCGCGGGCGCGGGTCGCCTCGACCGACAGGGTGAGCAGGTTGCCGGTGCCGTTGCGCGCCGCGTCGCCCAGCGCCTTCAGCGCGGCGACGCACTTGGCCTCGTCGCGCGTGGCGCGGATCTTGGCCAGCCGCCCGAGCTGGGCGTCGCGCACCTGCGCGTTGTCGACCTCGAGGATCTCGATCGCCGGCTCTTCCTTGAGCTGGAACTTGTTGACGCCGACCACGACCTCCTCGCCGCGGTCGATCCGCGCCTGGCGCCGCGCCGCGGCCTCCTCGATGCGCATCTTCGGCATGCCGGCCTCGACCGCCTTGGTCATGCCGCCCAGCGCCTCGACCTCGGCGATCAGCTTGCGCGCCTCGGTGATCAGGCTGGAGGTCAGCGACTCGACGTAGTAGCTGCCGGCCAGCGGGTCGATGACCTTGGTCACGCCGGTCTCGTGCTGCAGGATCAGCTGGGTGTTGCGCGCGATGCGCGCCGAGGTCGGCGTCGGCAGGGCGATCGCCTCGTCGAACGAGTTGGTGTGCAGCGACTGGGTGCCGCCCAGCACCGCCGCCATCGCCTCGTAGGCGGTGCGGATGATGTTGTTGTAGGGGTCCTTCTCGGTCAGCGACACGCCCGAGGTCTGGCAGTGGGTGCGCAGCGACAGCGAGTCGGCCTTCTTCGGGTCGAACGGCTTGACCAGCTCGGCCCACAGGAAGCGCGCGGCGCGCAGCTTGGCGACCTCCATGAAGAAGTTCATGCCGATGCAGAAGAAGAACGACAGGCGCGGCGCGAAGGCGTCGATGTCGAGGCCCTTGGCGCGCGCGGCGCGGACGTACTCCAGCCCGTCGGCCAGCGTGAAGGCGAGTTCCTGGACCAGCGTCGCGCCGGCCTCCTGCATGTGGTAGCCGGAGATCGAGATCGAGTTGAACTTCGGCATGAACTTCGCCGTGTGCTCGATGATGTCGGCGACGATCCGCATCGAGGGTCCGGGCGGATAGATGTAGGTGTTCCGGACCATGAACTCCTTGAGGATGTCGTTCTGGATCGTGCCGGCCAGCTTGTCCTGCGGCACGCCCTGCTCCTCGGCGGCGACGATGTAGCCGGCCAGCACCGGCAGCACGGCGCCGTTCATGGTCATCGACACGCTCATCTTGTCGAGCGGGATGCCGTCGAACAGGATCTTCATGTCCTCGACCGAGTCGATCGCCACGCCGGCCTTGCCGACGTCGCCGATGACGCGCGGGTGGTCGGAATCGTAGCCGCGGTGGGTGGCGAGGTCGAAGGCCACCGACAGGCCCATCTGGCCGGCCGCGAGGTTGGCCCGGTAGAACTTGTTGCTCTCCTCGGCGGTCGAGAAGCCGGCGTACTGGCGCACCGTCCACGGACGGCCGCTGTACATCGTGGCCTTCGGTCCGCGGGTGAAGGGCGGGAAGCCGGGCAGCGAGCCCACGCTCTCCAGCGCCTCGAGGTCGGCCGCCGTGTAGAGCGGCTTCACCGCGATCCCTTCCGGGGTCATCCAGTCGAGGGACGAGACGGGCTTGTCGCGCAGCTCCTTGGCCGCGAGCTTTTCCCAGTCGGCGAGGGTCTTCTTCGGAAAGTCAGCCATGGCCGGAGTATGTATCGCAACGGCCCGGTTTTTCCACCCCGTCCCCAAGGGCTTTTGCGGCGGCGGCCGCCCCTATTCGTTGGCCAGGATCGTGTTGCGGACCAAGGGGTAGATCTGGCCCGCCCAGCGGCGGCCGCTGAACACGCCGTAGTGGCCGACGCCGGCCTGCATGTAGTGCTTCTTGCGGTAGGGCCTGAGGCCGGTGCAGAGGTCGTGGGCCGCCACCGTCTGGCCGAGCGCGCAAATGTCGTCGCGCTCGCCCTCGACGGTGAACAGGGCGGTGCGGCGAATCGCCTTGGGCGTGACGCGCCGCCCCTTCCAGTCGAGCTCGCCGCGCGCCAAGCGAAACTCCTGGAACACCCACTGCACGGTCTCGAGGTAGAACTCGGCCGTCATGTCGAGCACCGCGAAGTACTCGTCGTAGAAGTCGCGGATCGTCCGGGCCTGGGCCTCGTCGCCCTTGGCCAGCGCCTTGTAGAGGTCGACCTGCGCCTTGAGGTGGCGCTCGGCGTTCATGCTCATGAAGGCGGTGAGCTGCAGGAATCCGGGGTAGACGCGCCGCGTCGCGCCGGGATAGCGCAGCGGCACGCGCGTGATCAGGTTCTGCTCGAACCACGAGATCGGCTTGCCGGTCGCCAGGTCGTTGACCTTGGTCGGGTTGATGCGGCAGTCGATCGGCCCGGCCATCAGCGTCATCGAGCGCGGCTGGCAGGGATTGTCGTCCTCGGCCATCACCGCCGCCGCCGCCAGCGCCTGCACGCAGGGCTGGCAGACCGCCACAAGGTGGGCGCCGGGGCCCATCGCCTCGAGGAAGCGGATCAGGTGCTCGACATACTCGTCGAACCCGAACCGGCCTTCCCAGATGCCCACGTCGCGGGCATTTGCCCAATCGGTGATGTGCACGTCGTGGTCGGGCAGCAGCACCCGCACGGTATCGCGCAGCAGGGTCGCGAAGTGGCCGCTGAGCGGTGCCACCACCAGGACCCGCGGCTGCGGGCCCACGCCTTCCTTGGCGAAGCGCAGCAGGGTGCCGAACGGGGTGGCGTGAACCTCCTCCTCGCGCACCGGCACCCGCTGGTTGCCGACCTCGACCGCATCGATGCCGAAGGACGGCCGCCGATGGGTGAGCCGGGCCCGGCTCAGCATCTCGCACATCGCGCCGGCCGCCCGCAGGCTATCGAGGTCGCCACCGCCCGCCAGGGTCTGCCCGGCCGCCGTCGCCCAGAGCCGCATCGGCAGCATCACGTCGGCGGCGGTCTGGTACAGCGAATAGAGCATGGGCAAATCGGCTCGAAACTTGCATCCTCCGACCGCATGGCCGAGGCTTCGCTCACCGTCAGTAGCAAGAACTATTCCTCTTGGTCCCTCCGGGGCTTCCTGCTCTGCCGGATGGCCGGGCTGGACTTCACCGAGAAGGTCGCCCCGTTCGACGACCCGGCGACCCGGGCCGAGCTGTTGCTGCTGTCCCCGTCCTTCCTGGTGCCGTGCCTCGAGCACGGGCCGGTCAAGGTTTGGGACACGCTGGCGATCGCCGAGTACCTGCATGAGATCAGCCCCGGCGCCGGCCTGCTGCCAGCCGACCCGGCGGCCCGCGCCCATTGCCGCGCGATCTGTGGCGAGATGCATTCCGGCTTCGCCAACCTGCGCTCGGCGCTGCCGATGAACCTCAAGGTCCGGCACGACGGCTTCAAGGTGTGGGCCGGCGCGCAGGCCGACATCGACCGGGTGACCGCGATCTGGCGCGACTGCCTCGCGAAGTACGGCGGCCCGTACCTGTTCGGCGCGACGCCGACCATGGCCGATGCCATGTACGCCCCGGTGTGCGCCCGCTTCACCACCTACGACGTGAAGCTCGACCCCGCCTCCGCCGGCTACCGCGACCTGATGATGAAGTTCCCGGCGATGCTGGAATGGATCTCGGCCGCCAAGTCCGAGCCCGAGGAAGTCGAGGAGCTCGACGTCGAGTTCTGACCCGCGGCTTGCCGCCCTCCCGGTGAATGCCCAAGATCGGGGCAAGACCGGGAGGAAGAAACGATGAAGCTCACGCGCCGCGGCGCCGCCCGCGGTTTGGCCCTCGCGCCGCTCATGGCCGCCCCCGCCGTCCGCGCCCAGCCCGCCTTCCCGTCGAAGCCCTGCACCATCGTCGTGCCGTTCCCGGCCGGCGGCCCGGCCGACATTTTCGGCCGGCACCTCGCCGAGCGCATGGCGCCACTGCTCGGCCAGCCGGTGCTGGTCGACAACAAGAGCGGCGCGGCCGGCGTCACCGGCGTCGACTACGTGGTCAAGGCAGCCGACCCGCACGTCATGGGCCTGGTCAGCGCCTCGGCCGGGGCGATCATGCCCAGCCTGATGCCGAAGATGCCCTACGACCCGGCGCGGGACATCGCGCCGCAGATCCTGGTGGTGCGCGTGCAGGAGGTGTTCGCGGTCTCGAGCAAGCTCGGCATCGGCGACCTCAAGACCTTCCTCGAGAAGGCGAAGGCCAATCCGGGCAAGCTGACCTGCGGCTCGGCCGGCACCGGCGGCATCACCCATCTCGCCATCGAGCTGTTCAAGCGCGAGACCGGCACCGACCTGCTGCACGTGCCCTACCGCGGCGCGGCGCCGGCGACCAACGACCTGCTGGCCGGCACGGTCGACACCGCGCTGCTCGACCTGTCGGTGCTGGTGCCGCACGTCCGCTCGGGCGCGGTCAAGGTGCTGGCCGTGACCTCCGACGCCCGCTCCACGCTGGTGCCCGACGCGCCGACGATGCGCGAGATGGGCTACCCTCGCGTCAACTCGGACAACTGGTACGCGCTCCTGTCGCCGGCCAGCGCGCCGCCCGAGGCGCGCAAGAAGATCCACGGCGCGGCGGCGCAGGCGCTGACCTCGAAGGAACTGGCCGAGGCCTTCGCCGCGGTCGGCGGCGTGGTCGGCGGCGGCACCAGCGAGCAGGTGCGCGCCTTCATCGTCGAGGAGACCGAGCGCTGGGCCGCCATCATCAAGCAGGCCAACGTCAAGCTCGAGTAGCCGCCGCCCCGCGACACCCGCGCCGTTGCGGCTCTTGCGCGGCCGTCCCTAAAGTCGGCCCGATACCTGGAGAATGGACATGCTCGACGCCGAAGCCCGCATCCTGCTCGACATCATGGACAAGGCCGTCCAGGAGGGCCGTCCCAAGCTGCACACCCTGCCCTACGCGGCGGGCCGGCAGGCGGTCGACAAGATGAGCGAGGACAGCGAGGCCGATCCGCCGGAGGTGGCCGCGACGATCGACGGCGCCTTCGCCGGTCCGGGCGGCGCCGTGCGCTTCCGCCGCTACCGGCCGCTCGGCAGCGCGGCCGGCGCGACGCTGCCGACGCTGGTCTACTACCACGGCGGCGGCTTCGTGATCGGCAACCTCGAGACCCACGATTCGACCTGCCGGCGGCTCGCCAACAAGAGCCGCTGCCAGGTGATCTCGATCGACTACCGGCTGGCGCCGGAGCATCCCTTCCCCGCGCCGATCAAGGACGCGCTGGCCGCCTTCCGCTACATCCGCGAGAACGCCCCCGCGCTCGAGGCCGACGCGGCGCGCCTCGCGGTCGGCGGCGACTCGGCGGGCGGCGCGCTGGCCGCCGTGGTCTGCCAGTCGCTGCGCGATGCCGGCGAGGCCGGCCCGGCCTTCCAGATGCTGATCTACCCGGCGACCGACTCCAGCCGCGAGAGCGCCTCGCGCAAGGCGCTGGCCGAGGGCTACTTCCTGACGAAGGACCTGATGGACTGGTTCTGGAAGGCCTACGTCCCGGCCGGCACCGACCTTGCCGACCTGCGCCTGTCGCCGCTGCTCGCCAAGGACTTCAAGGGCCTGCCGCCGGCTTTCGTGCTGACCGCCGGCTACGACCCGCTGCGCGACGAGGGCCGCGCCTACGCCGACCGGCTGATCGAGGCCGGCGTGAAGACCACCTACGTCAACTATCCCGGCACCATCCACGGCTTCTTCTCGCTGACCCGCTTCCTGTCGCAGGGCCTCAAGGCGAACGACGAGGCGGCCGCGGTGATGGCCGCGCACTTCGGCGTCTAGGAGACCACGCGCACGAAGCCGATCGGCTCGGCGAAGCCCTTCAGCCGCACGCTCTCCTCGCGGGTGGCGAGCGCGCCGAGCAGCGGCCGCACCGCCGGATCGTCGGCGACGACCCGGCTCAGCACGATGTCGCCGCCCTCGGACTGGCCCTGCAGGCGGGCCGCCATGTTGACCGTCGAGCCGAAGTAATCGAGCCGGTCGTTCAGCGTGACGACCACGCTCGGCCCGGCATGGACGCCGAGCTTCAGCACGAGGTCGTGGTCGACGATGCGCGCCTGCATCGCCAGCGCGGCGCGCACGGCGTGGGCGGGATCGCCGAACGCCGCCATAACCGCGTCGCCGATCGTCTTGACCACCGCGCCGTCGTGGTCGCGCACGATCGAGGCGAGCAGCGCGAAGTGCTCGCGCACCATGTTGAAGGCGACCGCGTCGCCGACCCGCTCGTACAGCGCGGTCGAGCCGCGCAGGTCGGAGAACAGGAAGGCGACCTGCCCGACCCCGGCCTCGTCGCCCGGCCGCAGCGTCGCGGCCGCGAAGAGATCGCGAAAGGCCTGCAGGGCGATCGCCTCGGGCGCGCGCAGCGTGTCGCGCGTCCATGTCCGGTCCTCGATCAGCAGCGCGGCCTCGAAGCCCGCCTCGTTGACGAAGGTGATCGTGCCGGGCGACCCGGGCGGCATCGCCGCGACCCCGTGCGCGTCGAGCCGCAGGCCGGGAAAGCCGCCGCCGGCGTAGTCGATCTCGACCGCCGCGCCGGGATGCAGCGGGCGCAGCCGGTAGGCGCCGGGCGGCAGGTCGACCTCGACGCGGCGCGTCTCGCCGGGCGCCAGCAGCACCTGCACGGCGACGTGCGGCGTCGCCATCGGTCCGGACAGGCAGAAGGCGCCGGTCGCCAGCGGCCGCACCGAGGGCGACGGCGCGAAGGTCAGCTCGACGTTGCGCTCGAAGTCGCGATCGTAGTCGATGTTGCAGGACGGGCAGTGCGCGCCGGTCGGCAGTTCGCTGAGCGCCGCGACGCCCAGCTTGGGGCCGCGGCAGTTCGGGCACAGCAGGTCCCACTTCATGGTCAGCAGGCCGGCCCGGGTCGCGGCCAGGCAGGCCTCGACGGCGACGCGAGGCGCGACGCCCAGCCGGCGCGCCAGCACCTTGGGCCGCAGCGGCGACAGGTCGGCCGCCATGTCGCCCAGCACCACCGCCACCAGCTTCTGCCCCAACCCGTTGCCATAAGGGCTACGGTCGATCTCGGCGGCCATCGCCGCGGCCCGCTCGCGCGCACCGTCGGGCAACGCCGGTGGCTTGAGGTCGAACCAGCTCGTCCGCTCGCCGCGGGCATAGGCGACCGCCTCGAGGATACGCTTCTCGACGGCGGCCCCGGCCTGGCGCGCCAGCCGCGCGCCGAACAGACGGCCGGTCAGGGTGAGCGGCTCGTACTCCAGCGCGTAGCTGACGCGGCTGCCGCCCTGGCCGTCGGCGGCGAGATCGAAGATCGGGCCGAAGCGGCGGAACGGTCCGCGGCTGAACACCCGCGCCTGGCCGAAATGCCGGCCGGCGATCCACTCGTAGGGCTTCTCTTCCCACTCGAGCGTGAAGCCCGCCGCCTTGCCGCGGCCGCGCCGCTGCACCGTGCCATCGGCGCGCGGCGTCTCCTCCAGCGCGTAGGCCGGCAGTCCCATCGCCTCGTTGAAGCGGTTGGTGTCGGCCAGCACCGGCCACAGCTGCTCCGGCGGCAGGTCGAACGTCCAGGTCCAGGTGGCACGGGGCATGTGCCTGATACTCTAGCATCGAAGCTGCAGATGCCCGGCCGGGCATCACGGGATGGTGAAGGCGGGCGTAACGCCGGGGCGGATCGACCCGTCTCTTTGCCGATGAACCGCGATCCTTCCGACTTTCTCTTCGACGTTTCCGTGTGGGCCTTGCCGGTCCTGCTGGCCGTCACCCTGCACGAAGCCGCCCACGCCTGGGCCGCGTCCCGCTGCGGCGACGACACCGGGCGCCTGCTCGGCCGCGTCAGCCTCGATCCGAGGCGGCACATCGATCCGTTCGGCACGATCCTGCTGCCGGGCATCCTGTTGCTGATGAACGCGCCCTTCCTGTTCGGCTACGCCCGGCCGGTCCCGGTCAACCCGCTCCGCCTGCGCAACCCGCGGCGCGACATGATGCTGGTGGCCGCCGCGGGCCCCGCCTCGAACCTGCTGCAGGCCGTCATCGCGCTGGCGCTGCTGAAGATCCTGGTCGCCTTCGACGCGACGGGCTGGTTCACGGCCACCCTGGCGCGCGCCGTCGCCCTCAACGTCGCGCTGGCCGTTTTCAACCTGTTGCCGGTCCCGCCGCTCGACGGCGCCCACATCGCGATCGGCCTGCTGCCGCGCGACCTGTCCCGGTCGATGCGGACCCTGATGCCCCACGGCATGGTCATCCTGATCGGCCTGGTCGTCGTGCTGCCGACGATCGGCCACCAGCTCGGTCTCGACTTCGACATCCTCGGCCAGCTGATGCGCAGCATCGCGCAGCCGCTGATGGACGGCCTCAACTGGCTGTTCGACTGACCCGCGCTCCTTCAGCGGGGCTCGGTCAGCGCGGCTTGGCTTTCCAGAACTTGTAGAGCGCCGCGACGTCGCCGTTGAACAGGTTGCGGTCGCAGTAGGCGACGCCAGCCACCGCGCGATGGTGGGCGCCGTAGGCCATGTCCTTGGCCGTCTGGTCGGCAGCGTACTGCCAGAGCGTCCAGCCGCGGCTTTCCCACGTGTAGGGCACGACCGGCTGCTCGCGGTAGTCGGCCAGCCAGAGATCGCACTTGGCCAGGATCGAGTTGGGCAGGATCGGCTTCTCGAGGCGCAGGTTGCGGCGGCCGTACTTCTCGCCGTTGGCCCACTGGGCGTGGGCGTAGAGCAGCGGCAGGCGGCCCGTCATCTGCTGGACGGTGGCGGCGAACTCCTCGCCCTGCGCCAGCGTCATGGTGTTGCGCGGGTTGGCGTCGTTGGGCTCGAGGTCGAGCGCAATCACGGTATCGGGCGTCGGCCGCACGACCGAGAGGAACGACTCGGCCTGCTTGCGGCCGGAATACTGGCGCGTGCCGAAGTGATAGGCGCCCCACAGCAGGCCGGCAGCTTCGGCCTGCGGTCGCCGCTGGGCATACGAGGGATCGATCCAGTCACCGCCCTCGGTCGCCTTGTGGATCAGGCCGAGGATGCCGCTGCGCCGGATCGCGCTCCAGTCGGACACCGCCACGCCGTGGCTGATGTCGATCACCGCGTCGAGGCCGCTCGGTCCGCCGGGCGGGTGGTAGACCTCCGGCATCGGACCCTTGCTCGCACACCCCGCCAGGGCCGGCAGCGACGACGCGGCCAGCCCGCCCAAAAGACCCCTGCGGGAAATCATCTCCACCCCTTCATCACGCAACGGTCACAGGATACCACGGACCGCCCGGGAATGCCGCGCAATTGGTCGCGGATTGGTCAGCCGCCGCGCTGCGCGAGCAGGACCGGGCGCAGCGCCGGCCGTTCGGGACGAGCCCCCCGGGACCACCGCCCGCGCGGGCGCGACCGGCCAGCCCGTTCGGCCAACTGGGACGCCGGCTCGATCCGCTCGTGTGTTGAGACTTCCCAGCGACCCGCGCAGCGTCTAGCTAGGAGGCGACGTCTGGGTGGGGGAAGTCGTGACGGGGAACACCAGGTTCTTGCTGCTGTCCATCGCGCTCGTGGTCGGCGTGGTGGGCTACCTCGCGGTCGACCATGTCGCGCGCCTGCGCGGCGCGCCGACCTCGCGCACGGTCGGCAAGACGCTGCCCGCCCCGACGCCCCCCGTTGCCACGCCTCCCGTCGCCCCGCCTTCCGCGACGCCCGCCGCGGCGGAGAGCAACGTCGAACTGAAGAAGACCTACGACGCCTGCGTCATGAAGCTTTTCCCGACGCGCGAAGACGCCGAGGCGCGCGCCGCCGCGTGCTCGAAGGCCCTGCAGACGCGGCAGCTCGCGCCCGACCAGGTCGCGATGGCCCGCCTGACGCGCGGCATCGCGCGGACCGCGCTCGGCGACCGCATCCTGGCCAGCGAGGACTACGCCGCGGCGGTGCAGCACTACGACCAGCTGATCAACCCGGCCAATCCCGATTCGCTGTCGGTCTACCGCCGCGCCGTCGCGCTCGACGCCTCCGGCCAGACCGACCGGGCGCTCGACGAGTACGGCAACGCCATCAAGCTCGACCCCAAGGCCTCGCTGGCCTTCCTCAGCCGCGGCGTGCTGCTGGCGGCGCGCCGGCGCGCCTACGACCGCGCGATCGAGGACTTCGACCGCGTGCTGGTCCTCGAGCCCGACAACCTCGAGGCCCTGGTGGCGCGCGGCGATGCCTTCAGCCAGCTCAAGGACGAGGCAAGGGCGATGGCCGACCTGAACCGCGCCGTCGCCCTGGCGCCGGGCAATGCCGTGGCGCTGATCGCCCGCGGCCAGGCCGAAAGCCGCCGCGGCAACCAGGCCGAGGCCCAGCGCGACTACGAGGCGGCCCTGAAGGCCAACCCGCGCAACGTCACGGCGCTCGTCAACCTCGCCGCCGTCAACGCCCTGCGCGGCGACGTCGTGGCGGCGATCCCGCTGCTCGATCGCGCCATCGAGATCGACAGCGGCGACCCGCTGGCCTTCTACAACCGCGGCTACGCCCACTTCCGGCTGAAGCAGTACGACAAGGCGCTGGCCGACTACAGCGCGGCCATCGACCTCGATCGCACGCTTGGGCTGGCCTTCAACAACCGCGCGCTGACCCGCGTGGTCCTCGACAAGGAACTCAAGGCGGCGCTCGACGACGCCGACGAGGCGCTCCGGCTGATGCCGATCAACCTCGACGTGCGCGAGACCCGGGGCTTCATCTTCCTGAAGCTCAACGAGCCGGCCCAGGCGTTGGTCAACTACGACGCCGCCCTCGCCCTCGATCCCAACCGGGCGCTCGCCCTATACGGCCGCGGCCTGTCGCGGCTGCGCATGGGCGACAGCGGCGGCAAGGCCGACCAGCAGGCCGCCGAGACGATCAGCCCGGACGTCGTCGAGGAATTCGCGCAGTACGGCCTGAAGTAGGCCGCGGTCGCGGCCACCCGGTCAGCAGAGCGCGCGCCGCCACGCCAGGTCCGCCGCGTCGTCGAGTTCGGCGTCGCGGTCGAAGTGGATCACCGTGATCTGCCTGCTCTGCTCGGCCCTGAGTTCGCGGATCTTCGACCAGGTCTGGCCGGCGACGGCGTAGATCGCACCCAGCCGACGACCCGACCATTCGTCGGTCGGGTTCTGCTGGAGCTCATGTTCCATGTCGTCGGCCGACCGTCCGAGGCGATCGAGTTCGCGCTCCAGGAAAGCCAGTCGCTGAGCGATGGTCACTGACGTGTCGGTCATCCCCGTTCCCCCCGCGGCCCTCTCCTAGAAGTCCGGGCGTCCAATTGCAAGGAGAGGACCGGAACCTGCGGCAGCGCGACGCCGTTGCCGTCTTTCACCCGGCCGCTTGGGCGGCGCACGGGGCAGGCAAGAAGCCGGGGAAGAAGACCTGCTCGACGAATCCTCGATCGGCGCCGACCGGCGCGTGCGGGCCGGCCTATCCTGCCGGCCTAGCGGCTGGACAGCTTGATCAGGCCCTCGAGGTCGAGGATGACGATGGTCCGCCGCGTCGAGCGGATCAGGCGCTGGCCTTCGAGCAGCTGCAGGCTGGTCGTGACGCTGGGCCGCCGCACGCCGAGAATCTCGGCCAGCGCGTCGTGGGTGAAGCTGAGCTGGCGGCCGCCGAGGCGCTGCGAGGCCTGCACCAGCCAGCGCGCCAGGCGCTCGACGATCGTGGCGCGGCCGCTGTACGAGGCGGTCTCCATGATCTGGCGCATCGCCTCGCCGGCGTGATCGAGCAGGTGGCGGCGCAACGGCGGATGGAACTCGGCGAGGCGCCGCAGCCGCAGCGCCGGCAGGCGCCACGCGGTCCCAGGGGCCTGCACGACGGCTTCGCTGGCGGCGGTGATGTCGCCCAGCAGCAGGCCCGGCGCCGTCATGCCGTCACGGCCGACCGTGGCGATCTCGATGCGCGTGCCGCGCGTGTTGCCCGCGAACAACGAGATCAGGCCTTCGACCGGGAAGTAGACATCGCCGGTCGGCTTGCCCGGCACCTGCAGGCGATCGCCGGCGCGCAGGTCGACGCTCTCGAGCGACGGCACCACGAGACCGCGGCTCGACGCGTCCAGCCCGTCCAGCACCGCGTTGCCCAGGGTCTCGGCCGCCACCGTCGGCGGCGGCGATCCCGCCATCTGGTGCAGCGCGAGTTCGAACTGCATCGGCTCGATCGGCTTGCCGAGCTGCGGCGCGTGCCGGAACTCCTGCGGGATCAGGGCATGCGGGCTCGAGTAGGCGCTGAGGAACACGAACGGCAGGCCGCGCGAGGCCAGCGCCTCGCAGATCGGGTAGCTGGGCTCGCCCGCGAGGTCGATGTCGATAATGGCGCCCTGGATCGGCGCCTCCGCCAGCAGGGCGAGGCCGGTTTCGACCGTGGGCACCGCGCCGGCGACGTCGTAGCCGCAACGGCGCACGAAATCGCCGACTTCCTGGGCCATCAGGTAGTTGTCTTCGGCGATCAGGAATCGGGGGCGCGAGGCCAAGGTGGCGGTCATGCGAACTCCGGGTCGAAGGTCGGCGTACACCGAGCAGCCAAACAATCTGCATAGCGTACCCTGTTCCGTGCAACACCACCAGACCGGCGCAGTTCTTGCTTCCCGTTCCCTCAGGCACCGTGCAGGCCGCAACGCATGACGAGCGTCATCGTTTCGTGTCCCGATCCTTTCGTTGCCGGTTGTCGGCAGCCGCCCCTTCCGTTCGTCTTCCAGGAAGGACGGGAGCCTCGGCATGAAAATCTATTCCGGATGGGTCGTGGTCGCCGCGGGCGGCCTCCTGGGCTGCGGTTCGGCAGGCGCCGTGTTCTCGCTGGCGGTCTTCCTGCAGCCGCTGGCCGACGACACCGGCTGGTCGCGCACCGGCGTCTCCACCGCCATGACCATCGTGTTCCTCGCGATGGGGCTCGCGTCGTTCGGCTGGGGCGCGCTGTCCGACCGCTTCGGCCCGCGGCCGGTCGTGCTGGGCGGCGCCCTCCTGCTGGGCCTCGGCCTGTTGCTGGCCAGCCGCGCCCGCAGCCTGCTCGAGTTCCAGCTGCTGTACGGCCTGGCGGTCGGCGGCTCGGCCGGCGCCATCTTCATTCCCACGATCTCGACGGTCACCGGCTGGTTCGAGAAGAACCGCAGCCTCGCCGTCTCGCTGGTCTCGGCGGGCATGGGCATGGCGCCGATGACGGTATCGCCGATCGCCAGCTGGCTGATCGGCCTCTACGACTGGCGTACCGCGCAGGCGATCATCGCGGTGGCGTGCTGGGTCGTGCTCGTCCCGGTCGCGCTGCTGGTGACGCGCCCTCCCGCGACCATCGATCCGCGCGAGCGCGCCACGACGACAAGCGGCGAGCCGGCAGATGGCGAGAGCCGGGCCGGTGCGCCCGAGGACCTGTCGGTGGGCGACGCGCTGCGCTCGCCGCAGTTCATCGTGCTGTCGCTGACCTACTTCTGCTGCTGCGCCACCCACTCCGGCCCGATCTTCCACACCGTGAGCTACGCCGTGGCCTGCGGCCTGCCGCTGATGGCGGCGGTCTCGATCTACAGCGTGGAGGGACTGGGCGGCCTGCTCGGGCGCGTCGTGTTCGGCCTCGCCGGCGATCGCTTCGGCGCCAAGCGCGTGCTGGTGCTGGGCCTGCTGGCGCAGGCGCTGGGCGCCGGCGCCTACTTCTTCGTGCGCGAGCTCGCGGGATTCTATGCCGTCGCCGCCGTGTTCGGCCTGATCTACGGCGGGATCATGCCGCTCTACGCGGTGATCGCCCGCGGCTACTTCCCGATGCGGATCATGGGCACCGTGCTGGGCGCCTCGACCGTGTTCTCCAGCCTCGGCATGTCGCTCGGCCCGGTGGTCGGCGGCTGGATCTTCGACGCCACCGGCGGCTACGCCTGGCTCTACATCGCGTCCTTCGGCATCGGCATCGGCGCCTTCGCGATCGCGATGCTGTTCCCGCCCTACCCGCCGCGGTCGGCCGCGCCGCAGCCGGCCTGACCGCCGCCTCTCCGCCCCCGGTGGTGGTCGCCCACCGGGGCGCGGTGGCTACTCGGTGATCACGCCGCAGATGATGCGGTCGCCGGCATTGCCCGCCGGGTCCGACTTGTAGTCGTCCTTGCCGGCGTGGATCACGATCGCCGAGCCGTCGGCATCGAACAGCGAGTTTGGCTGGCCCTTGGCCAGCGTCACCATGGGGTTGGCGATCTCGATCACCAGGTCGCCGCTGGCCGGGATGTGCAGGTTCGGCATGTCGCCGGCATGGCTGCCCTCCTTGGCTTCCAGGCCGTGCTTGTGGCCGGCCGGGTTGAAGTGCGGCCCGGCGCTGGTGAACGGCGCCTCGCACTTGCCGACGGCGTGGATGTGGAAGGCCCGCTCGCCCGCCGGCGCGCCCTTCAGCGCCATCCGCAGCAGCACGCCGTTGGTCACCTGCACCAGCTCGACCGCGCCGACTTCCTTGCCCTGCGCATCCTTGAGGGTCGCCTTGGCGGTCTGGCTCTGGGCCAGCGCCGGCAGGGCCAGCGCGGCGCCAACGGCGGACAGGCAGAGCGAGCGTGCGAACGTCATCATCGCCTCCGGGTTCAGCGTTCCGGCAACCTACATAGCACGGGCGGCGGTGACGCGCGCGACGCGCCGCTGGATCGCGCCGATCAGCGCGAAGGCGACCTGCAGCGGGATGCCGAACAGCACGATGCCGAGGGCGAACAGGACGAGCCGGTCGCCCAGCTCGGGCAGGTGCTCGGCCTCGCGCAGGATCACCGTGATGGCCTCGGTCACGCCGATCGCCGCGCCGGCGCTCGACGACATGACCAGCACGAAGAAGGCGCGCGTCACGTTGGGCAGGAAGAGCAGCGCGCCGTGCGTCGTGCCGGCCCGGAGATGCCGCAGGGCGTCGAGCGCGGCGTCGCCGACATAGGCCGCCGAGTACGGCACCAGCGACAGCGCCACGGTCATCACGCCCGACAGCGCGAACGGCCGGCCGAACAGCGTGGCGTCACGCGGCAGGGCGTTCAGCAGGAAGAACATCACGACGAAGGTCGGCGCGGCGCGCATCAGCGAGACCAGCGACAGGCTGGCCGCGCCGGCGACGCCGCCGGCCAGCCGCCCCAGCGCCAGCACGAAGCCCAGTGCCAGGCCGATCAGCAGGGCGATCGCCGCGATCTCGAAGTTGAGCGCCATGCCGCCCAGGAAGCGGGCGAGGAAGTCGCCCGACAGGCCGTGCACGAGGTCGCTCATGGCGCGGCCGTCCGGCGCTCGAGCCAGCGCTGCAGGCGGCCGCACAGCCAGACCACGCCCATCACGACCACGGTGTAGAACACCAGGAGGATGGTGTAGGTGGTCGCCCGCCCGCTCGAGAAGGACGTGATGTCGGTGAGCGTGCTCAGCAGTTCGGGCGCGCCGATGAAGCTGGCGATCGGCGTGCCCTTCGCGGCGTTGACCAGGAAGGCGACGATCTGCGTCGAGGCCCGGCCGACGGCGCGGCCGAACAGGCCGGCGCCGGACACGCCCTCGGCGCGCAGGCTCCACATCGCCTCGCCGATCGCCTGCCCGGCATTGCTGCCGTTGGTCAGGCCGAGCGCGGCGATCGCCGCGCCGAGCAGCACCGGGGTGGTCACGACGAACAGGCCATGGGCGATCGCCGCGGCGATCACCAGCGTCAGCACGATCGGCGACGACTGCAGCGTCATGGTGACCAGGCGGGCGGGCCAGCGCAGCAACGGCGTGCGCGCGCCCATCGCCGCGCCGAGCAGCAGCGCGAAGCCCAGCGTGGCGGCCAGCGCCCCGGCGATCAGGACCAGCGTATAGGCCACGCCGTCCTGGAACAGCGACCACGCCGGCACCGTCTTGAGCATCGGCAGCTGCAGGTCGACGCCGGACTTCGCCTCGACCCAGTCCTCGGCCGCGGCGACCTGCGGCGCGAAGGACGTGGGCTGCAGCGCCGCGTTGAGCGGCGGCAGGACGCAGGCGGGATCGCGGTTGCCCTCGGCGGTGTTGCAGGCGGGCCGGCGCCACACCTGCTGCTGCTCGACCAGGAAGCCGAGGCCGATGCTGTGCAGCCGCCCGATGTCGACGAACAGCCCGTCGCGATGGAAGATCTGGCTGACCAGGTCGAGCGCGCGCGCCAGCTCGCTGCTGCCCTGCCGCGCCACCGCCATGCCCCACGGGACCTGCGCGAAGCCGAACTTCTGCGAGTAGCGCGCGCGGAAGTCGGGCTCGGTGAAGTACTTGGCGAAGAAGCTGTCGTCCTGGGCGGCCAGCGCACAGGTGCGGTCCTTGAGGCGATCGGGCAGCACGCCCGCCTCGTCGAACAGCATCAGGCGGGCGCCCTGCGATACCAGCTCGGCGTTGGACCCGTTGCCGACCGTGACGCAGATCGTGCGGCCCGGCAGGTCGAGGATGCTGGCCACCGGCAGCTCGCGCGGCCCGACCACCGTGGTCTCCGACCGGTAGTAGTGCGGCCGGATGAAGCGCACCTGGCGGTCGCGCTGGGTGTTGTGGCCCATCGTGGCGATCACCAGGTCGACCCGGTCCTCGGCCAGCAGCGGCACGCGGGTCGCGGCATTGACGCGCACGAATTCGACCGCGACGCCCAGCATCCGGCCGATCGCCTCGGCGACATCGACCTCGTAGCCGAAGCGCTGCTCGTCGCGGCGCTCGGCGAACAGCGGGTAGTAGTCGCGGACGCCGATCCGGATGCGCTTGGCGCACAGGATGCGGACCAGCCGGTCGGCGGACGCCTGCTCGCACTCCGCCGGCACCTTCTTCCGCGCCTCGGCGAGCAGCGTCGCCAGCGCCGCGTCGGGGGTCTCGGCCCGGAGCGGCGCGCCGGCCAGCACCGCGAACAGGATCACGGCCGCCAGCCGGAGCAGCCGCGTCATCCGCGCGCCCCGATGCGGGCGATCTCGAGCACGTTGACCTCGCCGAAGCAGTACGGGCCGAAGCGATGCAGGGTGCGGCCGAGTTCCGCGGCGAGCACCGAGGGCGTCATGCGGCCCATCTTCTCGTCGGGAATGCCGACCAGGATCGACTGCACCACGGCCATGGTCATGCCGCGGGCGCGCAGCATCTCGCGCGTGCGGTCCATGCCGACGAAGGCATTGTGGGTGACGACCGCGCAGCCGCCCTGCAGCAGGTGCGCGTCCAGTCCCTCGAGGAAGCGGTCGAGCAGCGCGCGGCCGTTGTTGCCGCCGGCGCTCCAGGTCGGCCGGCGGCCGAGCACCTCGTGCCGCTCCATCGGGAAGTGCGGCAGGTTGGCGACGATCAGGTCGAAGCGCCGCCCGGCGACCGGCAGCCACATGTCGCCCTGGTGCAGCTCCGACACGGCGCCGTGACCCAGCTCGGCCAGCAGCAGCATGCCCGCGTCGACCGCATCCTCCTCGATGTCGATGCCGCACAGGGAAGCCGCCCCGAGGGCGCCGAGCGCGGCCAGCACCACGCCGCTGCCCGAGCCGATCTCGAGCACCGCGCCGCCGCGCACGCGGTCGGCGCGCGCCTGCAGGGCATGGATCAGCGCGGCCGTGTACTCGCTGGGGCGCAGCGCGGCGAGGCGCAGGGCCTCGGCGGGGTCGGAAGCGGGGACAGGGTGGGCCAAGGGAACTCCGGTCCGCGCCGTCTTAGGCCGCCGCGAGTCGCCGAACCAGCGCAGATGCCACCGGATCGGACGGATACGCGGCGAGGATCGCGCGGTAACGGACGACGGCCTCGGCGTTGTCCTCGCGGGCCAGCGCCTCGTAGGCGTGCCGCGTCATCTCGGCCAGGCGCACCGAATCGGGCGACGGTTCGAGCACCGGGTCGCTGCCGTAGACGCCGAGCAGTTCGTAGATCGGCACCTTGCCGCGCCGGCCCTTCACCGTCACCTCGTCGATCGGGCGCACGCACAGCAGCTGGCCGGCTTCCTTGAAGACGGCGTGGCTGATGCAGACCTGGGTGTTGTATTCCTTGTTGGTGCCCTCGAGGCGTGCCGCGATGTTCACGCCGTCGCCCATCACCGTGTAGCTCATGCGCTCGCGCGAGCCGATGTTGCCGACCAGCACCGCGTCGCTGTGGATGCCGATGCGCACGCGCAACGGCCGCAGCCCCGCGGCCTTCCAGCCGGCGTTCAGCACCTCCATGCCGCGCAGGATGCGCATCGCCGAGACGCACGACCGCCAGGCGTGGTCGTCGAGCAGCGCCGGCGCGCCCCAGAAGGCCATGACGCCGTCGCCGATGAACTTGTCGATCGTGCCGTGTTCCTGGTCGACCGTCTTGGTGACCAGCTCGAGGTAGGCCGAGACGCGCAGCAGCAGTTCCTGCGACGGCACGACCTCCGACAGGGTGGAGAAGCCCTCGAGGTCGGAGAAGAAGATCGTCAGGAAGCGGCTGTGGCCGCCGAGCTCGAGCTTCTGGTCGGAATGGAGCAGCTGGTTGACGAGGCCGACCGGGACGAACGAGGCGAACGACTTCACCGCGACGTCGAGCGTGTCGATGGCCTTGGCCAGCACCGAGATCTCGCGGATCGGCGAATCGACCGCGGGCAGCTTCTCGGTCGCCAGCTCCTGGATGCGGCCGACCTTGAAGGCCAGCCTTTCGAGCGGCGAGGAGACGACGCCGGTCAGGAAGTGGATGACCAGGATCTCGAGGATCAGCGCCAGCAGGCCGAAGGCGGCCAGCCGGGCGTTGTTCTCCTGGAACACGCCGGTGAAGTCGTCCATCGGCGTGATGATGAACAGCTGCCACTTCTTGCCGAACTCGGGGGCCAGCGAGCCGAGGCTGCCGATGTATTCGCGGCCCTTGTAGGTGAAGGTGAACTGGTCCTTGCTGTCGCGCGGCCGCGCGCTGTAGGCCAGCGCCGGCAGCTCGGTGTCGAGCGACGTGACGTGGCGCAGCTCGAGCCGGCCGCCGACGACGTCGTAGGTCCGCTGCCCCGTCGACGCGGCGATGACGCGGCTCTGGCCGTCCAGGATGAAGCTCTCGGTGCCGGGGCTGATCCGGCGCTGGGCGAGGTACTCGCCCAGCCCAGCCAGGGTGATGTCGACCGCCGCGACGCCGCGCAGCTCGCCGTTGTCGTAGAACGGTGCCGCCACCGTGAAGCCGATCAGGCCCATCGTGGCGAAGATGTCGGGATCGGAGATCGACTCGGTGCCGGCCTCGGCGGCGCTGCGGTACCACATCCGGGTCCGCGGATCGTAGGTGGTCGGCCCGTTGCTCTCGCCGACAGCGTTCAGCTCCTCGTTCAGGAACAGGTAGCTGTCGAGCGTTTCCTCGCCATGCTGCGGCACGATCCAGCGATAGGCATAGGCCGTGGTCGGCGGCGGCAGCTTGCCCTGGACCTTGACCTTGGGATCGATGCGGCGGGTCTGCCGGAAGCCGCCGTCGTTCAGGCCGACATAGACGCTGACGATGCGGTCGGAGTGCATCAGCACCGACTGGAAGTAGGGAAAGCAGCGATTGTCGGCGTAGAAGTCCGGGTACTGGCCGCCGATCGCCGCGGCGGCGCGGACCAGCGACTTGATCGGCGTGAAGTCCGACTGGATGTTGTCGATGGCGTCGTGGCGAAAGCGCTCGACCAGCTCCTGGGCGTTCGACCGCGCGAGCTTGTCGTTCGACAGGTAGGTGACGGCGATGATGGTGACGAAGACCGGAACGGTCAGGACGGCGAAGGCCGTCAGGATGCTCGGCTTCAGCCGCACATTGCGAAAAATGCTCATGAATCCGAGATCACCGGCCACCGTCCGGCCGTGGGCGAAAGGGTTCTAATCGTACCCGATAGAGCCCGCAGCGTCCATGAAGGCGCAGGCGCCTAGACGGGCGGCCGCCGCCGGTGCCAGTCGGTCGCCTGCTGGAAGGCGTCGCCCGCCGCCAGCACGCCCGCCTCGTCGAAGGCGCGGCCGACCAGCTGGAATCCCACCGGGACACCCTCGGCGGTGAGGCCGCCCGGCAGGGTCAGGCTGGGATGGCCGGTCATGTCGATCGGCGCGGTGTAGCGCAGGCGGGTGGCGACTCCCTCGGGCGTGCGCGTGCGCATCGCGGCGAGCGACGGGGTGGCGACGCCCATCACCGGCAGCAGCAGGACGTCCACTGTGTCCAGCAACGCGTCGAGTTCACCCTTCACCCGCGCGCGCACCAGCTGCAGGCGCGCCAGCTCGAGCGCCGACAGGCCACGGCCGTGGTCGAGCAGGCCGGCGAACTCCGCGCCGTACTCGCCGCGTCGCGCCGGGAAGGTCGCCTCGTGGGCGAGCGCCGCCTCGACGCCGCACATCGCGAGCCAGCCGCCGGCCGCCTTGTCGAGGTCGGGCAGGGTGACATCGACCAGCCGCGCCCCGGCCGCCTTCAGCACCTCGGCAGCGCCGTCGACCGCGCGACGCGAGTCGGCGTCGAGCCCGACCAGGTTGCGCGGCACGCCGAGACGCCGGCCCGCGATCCCGGCCGCCAGCGCGGCGGCGTAGTCGGGCACGGCGACCGGCGCCGCCGTCGGATCCTCGGGGTCGGCGCCGGCGATCACGCCCAGCACGTGGGCGCAGTCGCGCGCGCTGCGGCACATCGGGCCGACATGGTCGAGCGATTCGGCCAGCGGGAAGACGCCAGCGCGGCTGACCCGGCCCCAGGTCGGCTTGAGGCCGGTGACGCCGTTCATGGTCGAGGGAAAGCGGATCGAGCCGCCGGTGTCGGAGCCCAGCGAGGCGGCGCACAGGCCGGCCGCGGTCGCCACGCCCGAGCCCGACGACGACACACCGGTCCAGTAGGCGGCGTTCCACGGGTTGACCGGCGGAGTGACGCTGGGGTGATGCACGCCGTAGGCGCCCTCGGTCATCTGCAGCTTGCCGAGGATCACCGCACCGGCCTCCCTGAGGCGGCGCACCACGGTGGCATCGCGCGACGGCACGTTGTCCCTGCGGATCGCCATGCCGGCGGCGGTGGCGACACCCGCGGTGTCGCACAGGTCCTTCACGGCAACCGGCACGCCATGCAACGGCCCGCGCGCACGCCCGGCCGCGCGATCGGCATCGCAGCGCGCCGCATCGGCGAGCGCGCGGTCCGCCGTCACCGTGGCATAGGCCTTGAGCCTGGGATCGAGGGTGGCGATGCGCTGCAGCAGCGCGGTCGCGAGGTCGACGGAGGACACGGCACGCGTCTCCAGGAGACGGTGGGCCTCGTCGAGGGACAGGTAGTGGAGGTCGGCCGACATGCGGCCACCATGTTCGCCGCGTTGCCCTCGTCACTCAAGAGGGCGCGGCGCTCAGGAACCGCCGCCGCGCGCCTTCCGCAGAAGGACACGCGGCAGCGAAACCCTGGCTACTCGGTCTTGAGATTGACGGCGGCGGAGCGGCCGCGCTCCGTCGCGATCTCGTAGCTCACCTTCTGGCCTTCGTTCAGGCCGTTAAGGCCCGCCCGCTCGACAGCGCTGATGTGAACGAAAACGTCCTTCCCACCTTCGCTCGGCTGGATGAACCCAAAACCCTTGGTTGCATTGAACCACTTAACGGTACCGGTCGGCATAGTGTCTCTCTCCTTGCCTAGCAAACATACGTCCACGCGTGGACCGCGCCATGCTCGGTACGGTTCACGACAACTCTCGGAAGTTGGGTTTCAGGTGGGGTAGGTCCGAAATCATTTCGGGCTGGGCCGCCAAGAAAGGCCAGTTCGAGTCGTACGGGCGCATATGGGGGCCCAACGCCGGTGCGTCAAGTTGGTTGCCCAACAATGCTCGGGCAATGCTGCACCTGCGTGAAGCTCGTCACATCGTCGCGCCGATCTTCCACGGTTCGAACTCGTCGTCGCCGATCCCGAGCTGCTCCGACTTCGTCTTCTCGCCCGACGCGGTGCGCAGGATCAGGTCGAAGATGCGCTGGCCGTTCTGCTGGATCGACTCCTCGCCATCGACGATGGTGCCGCAGTTGATATCCATGTCGTCGGTCATGCGCCGGTACAGCGCGGTGTTGGTCGCGAGCTTGAGCGACGGCGTCGGCTTGCAGCCGAACACGCTGCCGCGCCCCGTGGTGAAGCACAGCACGTTGGCGCCGCCCGCCACCTGGCCGGTCGCCGACACCGGGTCGTAGCCCGGCGAATCCATGTAGACGAAGCCCTTGGCGGTGATCGGCTGGGCATACTCGTAGACGTCGACCAGGTTGGTCGTGCCGCCCTTGGCGACCGCGCCCAGCGACTTCTCGAGGATGGTGGTGAGCCCGCCCGCCTTGTTGCCCGGCGACGGGTTGTTGTTCATCTCGCCGCCGGTGCGCGCGCAGTGGTCCTCCCACCAGCGGATGCGCCTGACGATCTTCTCGCCGACCTCGCGGCTGACCGCGCGCCGCGTCAGCAGGTGCTCGGCGCCGTAGATCTCGGGGGTCTCCGACAGCACGGCGGTGCCGCCGTGGCGCACCAGCAGGTCGACCGCCGCGCCCAGCGCCGGGTTGGCCGAGATGCCGGAATAGCCGTCCGATCCGCCGCACTGCAGCGCGAGGATCAGCTCGCTCGCCGGAATAGGCTCGCGCGTCACCGCGTTCGCCTCCGGAAGAAGTTCTTTCAAGAAACCCACTGCCTTGGCGACCGTCTTCGCCACGCCGCCCTCGTCCTGGATGGCCAGCGGGATCATCTTCGGGCCTTCCTTGAGGCCCTCGGCGTTCATCAGGCCGGCGATCTGGTTGGCCTCGCAGCCCAGCCCCAGCACCACCACCGCCGCCATGTTGGGATGGCGGGCGTAGCCGGCCAGGGTGCGGCGCAGCACGTCCATCTCGAGGCCCGACGCGGCCATGCCGCAGCCGCCGCCATGGGTCAGCGGCACGACGCCGTCGATGTTGGGGAACGCCGCCAGCGCCGGCTCGAGTTTCGCGGCGATCATGCGGCTGGTCGCGGCCGAGCAGTTCACCGTGGTGACGATGCCGATGTAGTTGCGGGTGGCGGCGCGGCCGTCGGCGCGGCGATAGCCCATGAAGGTCGCGGCCGGCTGGATGGTCTCGGTCGGTCGCGCATCGGCGCAGAACGCGTAGTCGCGCTCGAAGTCACCCATGACGCAGTTGTGGGTATGGACGTGCGTGCCGGGCGCGAGGTCCTCGGTCGCGAAGCCGATGATCTGGTTGTACTTGCGCAGCGGTTCGCCCTTCTTCACCGCGCGGGTCAGGATCTTGTGCCCGGGCGGCACGCGGGTCGCGGCCTTCACCTCGCCCTCGACGACGGTGCCGGGCAGGATGTCCATGCGCGCCACGACGACGTTGTCCGCCGGGTGCAGGCGAATGGTGAGCGGTGCGGCCATGACGTTCCCTCGCGTTCGTTGGTCTTATCTTGATCGTTAAGGCGGCCTTGCGGCCGCGGGGTCGTTCAGGCGGCCTTGCGGCCGCGGATCGCCTCGATGGTGGCGCCGAGCGTGCGCGCCTCGGCCTCGTCGAGCGACCGCAGCGGCGCGCGCATGCGGCTCCACGCGACGGCGTCGTTGCGACGGATGCCGACCAGCGTCTTGATCGCCGCGGTCACCGCGAACGGCAGCACCGCCTCGACCATGGCGTTGACGCGCGGCTCCTCGACGCCGTCGAGCAGCGGCCGCATCAGGTCGGGCGCGATGTTCAAGAGGCCGCTGATCGCGCCCGAGGCGCCCAGCGTCATCGCCTTCGCCAGCAGGCGCTCGTCGCCGATCAGGATGTGCAGGTCGGCATGGTGCTGCAGCAGCGCCTGGGCGTTGGCCCAGTCGCCCGACGAATCCTTCACGCCCTTCACCTGGGCGGGGAACGCCTTCTTCAGGCGATCGACCAGCGCGATCGACAGCCCGACCGAGGTGACCTGCGGGATGTGGTAGAGGATGACGTTCGAGGCCTGCGGGCCGAGCCCGGTCAGCACCGCGGCGAACCAGTCGAACAGGCCCTCGTCGCCCACGCCCTTGAAGTAGAACGGCGGCGCCAGCAGGAAGCTGGGGCAGCCCAGCCGCAGCCCGGCGCGGCCCTGCGCGATCGCGTCCTCGACCGAGGCCGAGGCGATGCCGATCACCATCTGGGTGCGCGGATCGACGCCGGCGCCGGCCAGGGCGCCGAGCGCGCGCTGGCGCTCGGTCTGGCCGAGCGACGCGCCCTCGCCGGTCGTGCCGAACACGGTCAGGCTGACGCAGCCGTCGGCCAGCGACTGGCGGCCGTGCGCGACGAGGCGCGGCAGGTCGATGGAGCGGTCCTCGGCGAACGGCGTGGCGAGGGCGACGGAGAGTCCGAAACGGTCTTTGCGCATGGGCCGATGATAGGCGGGGGTTCAGCCCGCGACCAGCAGCACGATCACCCCGGCGACGCTGACCACGATGCCGAGCAGGCCGATGACATGCAGCCGCTCGTCGCGCAGGAACAGGTAGCTCATCACCACCGCCATCAGCGGGAACACGGCGACCAGCGGCGCCACGACGGCGATCGATCCCAGCCCGAGCGCGGCATAGAGCAGGAAGGTCGCGGTGCCGTTGGACAGGCCGACCGCGACGAACCACAGCCGGCCGACCGGGTTGGCCGGCCCGGCCCGCAGCGCCCGGCGGCCGACCAGCGAGACGATCACGACGCTCGACACGGCGTAGCCGATCGCCGCCGCGGCCAGCGGCTCGTGCCACAGCGCGAGGCCGGTCTTGATCGCCGGCTGGATGGCGCCGCGCACCAGGGCGGCGGCCAGCGGGATCGCCAGCACCCAGGCCGACCAGTGGCGGCCGCCGGTACCGCCGCGCAGCGCCATCAGGGCGACGCCGCCGACCACCAGCGTCAGCCCGGCCAGCTGGCCGAACCCGATATGCTCGCCGAGGAACAGCACCGCGCCCAGCACCGCGAACACCGGCGTGACGTTGCCGACCGCGCCGGCCACCGCCGGCCCCAGCCGCTCGTTGGCGCGCACCGCGAGGATCGACACCACCACCGGGAAGACGCAGCCGACCGCGGCGAAGATCGCCGCGGCGCGGAGATCGAAGCCCCGCCAGTCGACGAACAGGGCCGCCCCCGCCCACGCCGCGAAATTGGAGCTGACGATGGAGTAGAGGGGCGACCGCCACGACGGCACGCTGCGCAGCCCGAACTGGGTCAGGATCAGGGCCAGGGCGAAGCAGAATGCCGCACCGAGGGCGAGGATGGCCGCGCCGGTCATGGAGTGCTAGAAGCGCCGGCTTCCGACCGGAGACGGAGAAAGATGGACACGCTCACCTATTGGAACGGCACCTGGCACGAGGGCAACCCGGCAATCCTGGGCCCGCGCGACCATGCCTTCTGGCTGGGCTCGATGGTATTCGACGGCGGCCGCGCCTTCGAGGGCTGCGGGCCCGACCTCGACCTCCATGCGGAACGGGTGGTCCGCTCGGCCCGCGCGCTGGGGCTGGGCCCCACCAAGACGCCGCAGGAAATCCTCGCCCTGATGCACGAGGGCATCCGCCGCTTCGGTCCCAAGGCCGAGCTCTACGTGCGGCCGATGTTCTGGGCGACCAAGGGCGGCCCCGGCCCGATCTCGGTCGACCCCGCCTCGACCGACTTCCTGCTCTGCATCTACGTCTCGCCGATGCGGGCCGGCACGCCGCTGACGCTCGGCCTGTGCCGCTCGATCCGCCGCGCCACGCCGGAGAGCGCGCCGACCGACGCCAAGGCCTCGTGCCTCTATCCCAACTCGAGCCGCGGCGTCGCCGAGATGCTGAAGCGCGGCTTCAACAACGGCATCGTGCTCGACGCGGTCGGCAACGTCGCCGAGACCTGCAGCTCGAACCTGTTCATCGCGCGTAACGGCGTCGTCGCCACGCCGGTGCCGAACGGCACCTTCCTGGCCGGCATCACGCGCAACCGCGTGGTCAAGCTGCTGCGCAATGCCGGCATCACGGTCGAGGAGCGCACGGTGACCGTGGCCGAGCTCGACAGCTGCGACGAGATGTTCACCACGGGCAACGCCGGCAAGGTCCAGCCGGTCAGCCGCTACGAGAGCCGTGACCTGCAGCCCGGCCCGATCGGCCGCCAGGCGCACGAACTCTACATGACGTTCTCGAAGACGCAGCCCGTCTAGGCTGTCATCCCGAGCGTAGCGAGGGACCCTTCCGCAGCCACGGCAGTGCCAGCAGCGCCGCCGCGGTCAGCACCGCCAGCATCAGCCACGCCTCGTTGATCGCCTCGACGAGGGCGGCGCGCTCGACCAGCGGGCGCACGGTCTCGATCAGCGCCGCGTCGATGGTGCGCGTCGGCGCCGACGCGACGGTCTCGGCGGGGATGCCGACCAGCGGCGCCACCGTGACGTCGCCGGCCTTCAGCCTTTGCCCGATCGCCTCGCCCAGCACCGGCGCGCGGCCGAAGATCACCGTGTCGATCAGGGCGAGCCCGATCGCCCCGCCGAGGTTGCGCATCAGGTTGAACAGGCCGCTGGCGTCGGCGACGCGCGCCGGGGCCAAGTGCCCGAGCGCCAGCCGGGTCGGCGGCAGCAGGCAGAACATGATCGCCGAACCGCGCAGGACCTGCGGCAGCAGCATCGCGTCGAAGTCGCTCTCCCACGTCTGGAAGCCACTCAGGCCGAGACCCGTCGCGAACAGCGCGAAGCCGAACAGCATCAGCCAGCGCCCGTCGACCCGCTTCTCCAGTTCGACGGCGATCGGCGCGGTGACGAGCTGCGCCGCGCCGGTCACCAGCATGACCTGGCCGATCTCGAGCGGCCCGTGCTCGCGCACGAAGGCCAGGAACACCGGCATCAGGTAGACCGAGCCGTAGAGGCCGAGGCCCAGCACGAACGACAGCAGGCAGCCGATCGCGAAATCGCGGTCGGCGAGCGCGGAGAGATCGACCACCGGCGCGTCGCGGCGCAGGCTGCGCCGAGCGAAAGCGATGCCGGCGACGGCCGACAGGCCCAGCAGGCCGAGCACGCTGGCCGACAGCCAGCCATGGCGCGGCGCCTGCTTCAGGCCGATCTCCAGCGCCGCCAGCGCGACCGCCATCAGCACGAGGCCGACGCCGTCGATCCGACGCAGCAGCGCGCGTTCGCCGTCGTCGCGCGGCAGCGCCAGGCCCGCGACCAGCGCCGCGAGCAACCCGGGCAGGACGTTGACCAGGAACAGCCAGTGCCACGACCAGGTCTGGGTGATGAAGCCGCCGAGCAGCGGCCCGACCGTCGGCGCCAGCACCGCCATCACGCCGCCCAGCGTCGTCGCCAGTCCCTGCTGGCGTTCGGGAAACAGCAGGAAGACGGCGGAGAACACCACCGGGATCAGCACGCCGCCGGCGAAGCCCTGCACGATGCGGCCGGCGACCAGAGTCTCGAAGCCGTGGCTCGCCGCGCAGGCCATGGAGGCCGCGGTGAAGACGAAGATCGCGATCACGAACAGGCGGCGCAAGCCGAGCGCCCGGGTCAGCAGGCCGGTCAGCGGGATGGCGATCACCTCGGCGACGAGATACGCCGTCTGCACCCAGCTCATGCGGTCGGCCGGGATGCCCAGCGCCTCGCTGATCTCGGGCAGCGAGGTCACCACGATCTGGATGTCGAGCACGGCCATGAACAGGCCGAGCGTCAGCGCCGCGAAGCCCAGCCAGGTCGCCGCCGAAGCGGCGCGCTCCGTCCCCGCCCCCGTCCCCGGCAGCGTCACGCGCCGAGCGCCCGGTTCTCGGCGCGGATGCGGATCCACAGCACGGCGGCGTTGAGCACGAAGAAGACGAGCCCATAGGCCGCGAGGCCGAACACCAGCGGCAGGACGATCATCTCCCCCGCCACCACCAGGTAATTGGGATGCGACACGAAGCGATACGGGCCGTGCCGCACCAGCGGCGCGCCCGGCAGCACCACGATGCGCGTCGTCCAGCGCGGTCCCAGCGTGGCGATCACCCAGGCGCGCAGGCCCTGCAGCACGACGAACACCGCGAGCCAGCCAAGGTGCACCGTGTCGAGGCCCTGCCCCACGACCAGTCCCCACAGGCCGATCAGCCACGTCGCGTGCAGCAGGACGATCAGCCCGTAGTGCCCCGGCGCGACCTCGTGCGCGCCCTGGGCGAGCAGGCGCGCGGTGTTGCGCCGGGCGAGCACCAGTTCGCCCAGCCGCTGCAGGGTGACGAACCCCAGGATCAGGCCGCCAAGGACAGGCAACTGCAGGTGAATCCCGGGCCCAGCGCGGCCAGCACGGTGCGGCGCGGCAGCGGGCCCGACAGCAGGCGGTCGAGCACGAACAGCACGGTCGGCGCCGACATGTTGCCGTGCTGCTCGAGCACGGCGCGCTCGATGTCGAGCGTGCCCTGGTCGAGCGACAGCGCGCTCTCCAGCGCGGTGATCACCTTGGCGCCGCCGGGATGGCAGGCGAAGCGGTCGACGTCGCGGCGCGCGAGGCCCAGCCGGGCCAGGATGCCGTCGACCGCGGCGCCGACCTGCGCCTCGGCGAACGGCGGGATGGCGCGGTCGAAGATGACGCCCAGCCCCGTTGGATCGACCTTCCAGCCCATGATGTCGAGCGTGTCCGGCCACAGCTGCTCGCCGGCGCCCTCGATCGCCGCGACCCCGCGTCCCTCGCCCGCTCCGTCGCCCGCTCCGTTGCTGGCCACGACGCAAGCCGCGGCGCCGTCGCCGAACAGCGCGGTGGCGACGATGTTGGCGCTGGTCAGCTGGTCGAGCCGGAAGGCGGCGGTGCAGATCTCGATCGCGACCACCAGCACCGTCGATCCCGGCCGCGCCTTCGCCAGCCGGCTGGCGATCGCGAGACCGGTGACGCCACCGGCGCAGCCCAGCCCGAACACCGGCACGCGCTCGACATCGGCGCGAAAGCCCAGGCGTTGCGCGACGCGCGCCTCGAGGCTGGGCGTCGCGATGCCGGTCGACGACACCGTGACGATGGTGTCGATCTCGGCCGCGCCACGGCCGGCGCGGTCGAGCGCCGCCGTGGCGGCGTCGACGAACAGGGCCTGCGCGCCCTCGAGGTAGGCCGCGTTGCGCTCCGGCCAACCGAGCGCCGCGGTGTACCAGTCGAGCGGCCGCACCGTGTAGCGCTGGCGGATGCCCGAGGTCTCGAACACCGGCGCGAGTCGGTCGAAGGCGGCGTAGCGGTGCGAGAACAGGCGCCGCGCGGTGGCGGCTGCGTCGGCCTGCAGCAGCCGGTGCGGCGGCACGGCCGTCGCGACGGACAGCAACGACACGGTCGGGGAGGCATCGAGCGGCATGTCGGGCACCTGATCATTCGAGGGGGCGGAGCGGCAAGTCACGATCACGAGACGCCCGGCAGGAACACCGCCCGGACGAGACGCGTTGCCGCCGCATGCACATCCAGGTCGTCTGCTGCCATCCCCTCACCGACAGCTTCGACCACGCCCTGTTCCGGACCATCGTCGACACGCTGGAACACAACGGCCACCGCGTGACCGCGACAGACCTCTACCGCGAGGGTTTCCAACCGGCGATGACCGCCGAGGAACGACGCAGCTACATGGACAATGGCTACGACGACAGCGCGGTCGCGGATTACGTGCGCATCCTGAAGTCGGTCGATGGCCTGGTCTTGTGCTTTCCCCACTGGTGGTTCGCGATGCCGGCGATGTTGAAGGGCTGGGTCGACCGCGTCTGGGGACCCGGCACCGCCTTCGTCTACGATGCGCGGGACGGCCACCTGCGGCCCAACCTGCACAACATCCGGCTGTTCGGCGTCGTCACCACCTTCGGTTCGTCGTGGTGGGTGGTCCGGGTCTTCGCCGGCGACCCCGGGCGCAAGGTGCTGCTGCGCGGGCTGCGGCCGCTGTGCGCGCGCGACGCGCGGTGCTTCTACCTCGCGCAGTACGGCATGGACGCCGCCACGCCGGCGCAACGCGAGGCCTTCCTCGCCCGGGTGCGACGCCGGGTCGGCCGGCTCTAGCTCTCGATGACGTAGCCGATCGCCGCCGCGACCCCGATGCCGATGATCATCAGGATCAGGAACGCGGCCATCGCGATGACCGCCCGGCTGTAGTGATGGCGGCGGCGCGCGTGGTGGTCGGGATGCGAGGCCTTCCAGCCGTGCGCAAGGTGGTAGAGGCCGCCGATAAGGGCGCCCAGCCCGAGGATCCAGAAGGGCGCGAACAGCAGCCAGATTTCGACGTCGGTCTTCACGATCACAGTTAGGCCACACCCCGGGCCCGCCGTCGATACGTAAAGAATGGGACCAATTGTCCAGAGAGGCTGTACGACAAATGACGAAATACCTGGTCCTGGCCGCCATCCTCCTCGGCACCACGGCCTGCGGCGATACCTGGGGTCAGCGCGCCGTCACCGGCGGTGGAATCGGCGCCGGCTCGGGCGCCCTGATCGGCGCCCTCACCCCGATCGGCCTGCTGCCCGGCGCGCTGGTCGGCGGCGCGATGGGCGCCGGCATCGGCGCGGCGACGACGCCGCACCGCTGACAGGCCGCTAGATCTCGACCCGGCGATGCTGGCCCATGTCTCGGGGCGGCTCGCCGGTCAGCGCTGCCTTGGCCATCTTGAACAGCTGGGTCGCCTTGTTGGCGGTGACGTCCCAGTACTCGGCCTCGGCGATCAGCAACGCCACGAGCGCGAGGTCCGGGTCGGTCGGACCGCCCGGGAACCAGGCCTGCGCCGCCGGGGTCCACAGCGCCTTGGTGCGCGCGGCGTCGTCGACCACGCGCGCCGCGCCCGAGATCGACACGTAGGAGTCCTTGCCGGTGTCGGCGTAGGCGACGCTGACCTCCGGATGGGCCTCGAGGTCGGCGACCGGCTGGCCGGACCGCGACATGAAGAACCACAGTACGCCGCCGCGGTCCTCGCTGCCGTTCTGGGTGGTCATCGGCTGCGCGTGCAGCGATCCATCCGCCTGTCGCGAGGTGAACATCGCGAAGCGGATGTCCCCGATCAGGTCCCAGAGCTTTCGCGTGTCGACTGTGTCCGACGCCATGGCTTCACCTCGCGGTTAACTTGGTGGGCCAACGGCGGTCAGCGGTCGGCGTTGCGACATCCGCCGCGATCCGGCGGACGAACCCGTCGAGCGCGTCCTGCCAATCGCGCCGGAGACTGTCGGCCGAGCCCGGCGTCCGGACCAGCCGGTGATCGACATGCACGCCGCTGTCGTCGGTGCAGCGCCGCCCCAGCAGGATCTCGGCCAGCGCTTCGCCGGAGCGGCGGGCCGTGCTGGCTCCCGGGAAAGGCCGGACGAGGATCGGCAGGACCGTCGACCACGCCCATTGCTCGACGGCACTCCGGTCACGGGCAAGCCCGGTGCCGGGCATCAGGCCGGGATCGAAGGCGATGACGCGCGCCGTCCCGGGCGACAGGCGGCGGGCCAGGGCATGGGCGTAGAGGATGGTGCAAAGCTTGGACGTCGCGTAGCGGTCCTTCGCCTGCTGGGCGACCGACGCCGTGGCGTCGAGGTCGCCGCGGGCCACCCGTTCGACGTCGGGGAAGAGGCCGCCACGAAACCCGAAGAACCGGGCCAACCGGTTGCCGGGGTCGTGCGTGCCGCTGGCCGTCAGGACGATCGGCGCGCCGGGCGCGAGACAGGGCACCAGCCGTTCGATCAGCACGGCGTGCGACAGCAGGTTGACCTGGAACGTTTCCTCGTAGTCGTCGGCCGTGAGCCGGCGCGGCCCCGCGAACTGCAGCCCGGCATTGGCCGCGAGCGACGCCGCCGGCCTGCCCGCTAGTCGTTCCTCCACGGCCCGGGCGAAGCGAACCGTCGAGTCCAGCGACGCGAGGTCCAGCGGCAGCACGACGAGGCGGTCGGGTTCGGCCGGCAGGCGAAGGGCGGCCATGGCCTCCGGCGACCGCGCGCCCACGACCAGGTGGTTGGCGGGATCGGCGAGCAGCCGCCGGGCGGCCTCGAGCCCGAGGCCGGACGTGGCGCCGGTCAGGAGATGGACCCTGGATGGCATCGTTGTGACTCCGATTTCGACTGGACCGTCCACCGGAGATGGGTTGCAGTGCCGCGCGTGCCCATTCGCATACGACCGACAGCGGCAGCGGCCGCGTTTCGCC
>JAIUOX010000042.1 GCA_020160955.1 Pseudomonadota bacterium | reverse complement strand
CACGCGCACGGTGAAGCCGTTCTGGAGCCGCGAGCTCACGGCGCTGTCGGTGTTCTTCGGCCTGGTCACGGTCGGCATGTTCTTCGCCGTCAACAAGGCCGCGGCCACGGGCTACTGGACGTCCACCTACGTCAAGATCTTCGCCATGGTGCTGGTCATCGCCTGGCTGTCGCGCCACGAGCGGGAGTTCGCGCTGGTGTCGCGGGCGCTGGTGATCGCCGGCATGCTGGTGGCCGCGGTAGCGCTGTACAACAAGGCCAACGAGATCGGGCTGGTCGAGGGCACCCGCGTCACCATCGGGCGCGACATCGGCTCGGTACTGGGCGATCCCAACGACCTCTCGCTGGTCCTGCTGTTCCCGCTGAGCTTCGCCGCCGCCCTGATGGCGACGCGCACCGGCTGGGCCTCGACGCTGCTCGGCCTGGTCGGCTCGGGCATGATCGTCGCCGCCATCATCGCCACCCAGAGCCGCGGCGGCCTGCTCGGCTCGGTCGCGGTCGCCGGCATCTTCGGCGCCCGCATGGTGAAGTCGAAGGTCGTGCTGCTGTCGGTCGGCGGCCTTGCCATGACCGTGCTGTTCGCCGCCGCCGGCATCTCGGGTCGCGCCTCGGGCGGCGCCGCCGAGGCGGGCATCGACGAATCATCGATGGGTCGTATCTATGCCTGGGGCGCGGCGTGGAAGATGGCGCTGACCCGGCCGCTGACCGGCGTCGGCCTCGACAACTTCACCGGCAACTATTTCTTCTTCAGCGACCACTGGGACGGCATGAACCACGCCGTCCACTCGACGTGGTTCGGCGTGCTGGGCGAGACCGGCTTCCCGGGCATCATCGCCTTCGTGACGATGATCGTGCTGACGGCGATCACCGCCTTCCGCACGCGCGCGCTGGCCGACGACCTGCAGCTCCCCGGCGCGGTGCGCCAGGTCGCCCAGGCGCTGCCGGCCGGCATCGTCGGCTTCTGCATTTCCGGCACCTTCCTCACCCAGGGCTTCACCTGGCCGTTCTACATCCAGCTCGCGCTGGTCGTGGCGACCTCGCAATTCGCGAACGTGGCATTGCGAAATGCCACCCCGGGCGCGCGCGGCGTTCGCGGCAAGCCCGCGAAAGCCCGGAAAACCGCGCCTTTCCGACCGCGAATCGCTGGCCCGCATCCTGCAGACCGCCGGTCTCGGTAAGTCATTCATCACGTAATCGGAGAATCCCCCATGTGCGGCATCTTTGGAGCGGTCGCCGAGCGACCGGTCGCCGACGTCCTGGTCGAGGGCCTGCGCCGCCTCGAGTATCGCGGCTACGATTCGGCGGGCGTTGCGACGCTCGAGCAGGACGGCCTGCGCCGCGTCTGCGCCGTCGGCCGCGTCGAGTCGCTGGCCGGCCGCGTCGCCGCCGAGCAGCCGCGCGGCAACATCGGCATCGCCCACACCCGCTGGGCGACGCACGGTCGGCCGAACGAGCGCAACTCGCATCCCCACCTCGCGCCGGGCGTGGCGATCGTCCACAACGGCATCGTCGAGAACCACCGCAGCCTGCGCGCCGAGCTGTCGGCCCAGGGCTGCAAGCTGCGCTCCGACACCGACACCGAGGTGATCCCGTGGCTGGTGTCGCGCCGCATCGCCGAGGGCGCGACGGTGCCGGCCGCGCTGCGCGAGGCCGACCGCACGCTGCAGGGCGCCTACGCGGTCGCAGCGCTGCACGAGGGCACGCAGGACACGATGTACGGCCTGCGCCGCGGCAGCCCGCTGGTCGCCGCGATCGGCGCTGGGGGCGGCTACCTCGCCTCCGACGCCAACGCGCTGGCCGGCCTCGCCGACCACGCGGTCTGTCTCGAGGATGGCGACCTCGCCAAGGTCAGCCGCGACCGCCTCGCGGTGTTCGACGTCAACGGCAACCCGGTCGACCGCCGCGTCATCCACGTCGACCGCAACGCCTCGGTGCTCGATCTCGACGGCTACGCCCACTACATGCTGAAGGAGATCTACGAGCAGCCGCGCGTCGCCGGCCTGATCAACGACCGCTACCAGGAGCAGGGCGTCCTCTCGAACTTCCTGCCGCTGCCGCCGCAGCGCATCCGCCGCATCACCATGATCGCCTGCGGCACCTCGTACTACGCCGCCAGCGTCGCCAAGCGCTGGTTCGAGCAGCTCGCCCACATCCGCACCGACATCGAGATCGCCTCGGAGTACCGCTACCGGCCGCTGCCGCCGGCCGAGAGCGGCGAGCTCGCCATCCTGATCTCGCAGTCGGGCGAGACCGCCGACACGCTGGCCTGCCTGCACCGCCTGAAGGCGGCCGGCTGCGCCACGCTCGGCCTCGTCAACGTCGTGCACTCGAGCCTGGCGCGCGACGCCGACAGCTTCATCCCGCTGCTGGCCGGCGTCGAGAACGGCGTCGCCTCGACCAAGGCCTTCATCGCCCAGCTGATGGTGCTGGCGCGGCTGGCGGTCGACATCGCCGGCCGGCGCAAGACGCTGGGCCAGGGCGAGATCCTGGGGGCGCTGAAGTCGCTCGACCAGCTGCCGTCGACCATCGCCGCGACGCTGCACAACGAGACCGCGGTGCAGGCGCTGGCCGAATCGTTCCAGTCGGCGCGCAGCGCCCTGTTCGTCGGCCGCGGCGCGCTGTTCCCGATCGCCCTCGAAGGCGCGCTGAAGCTCAAGGAGACCAGCTACATCCACGCCGAGGGCTTCCCGGCGGGCGAGCTCAAGCACGGCCCGATCGCGCTGATCGAGGAAGGCACGCCGGTCGTGGCGCTGGCCTGCTCGGGCGAGCTGCTCGACAAGACCGGCTCGAACATCCGCGAGATCGCCGCGCGCGGCGCCCGCGTCACCGTGGTCGGCGACCGCGCCGGCATCCTGTCGCTGATGGATGTCGCGGTCGGCGCGCTGACCATCCCGAGCTGCGACGAGCTGGTGCAGCCGATCGTCGCCACGCTGCCGTTGCAGCTGCTGGCCTACCACGTCGCCGTCCAGCGCGGCGTCGACGTCGACCGGCCGCGCAACCTCGCCAAGTCGGTCACCGTCGAATGAGCACGCTCGCGCTGCGGCAGTGGGTGAAACATCGTGAGCACCCGCTGGCCGACCTGATCTACCGCACCGTGCGCGGCGTCCGGACCTGGTCGATGCCGCCGGTGCCCGGCGTCCATCGCCTGCTGCTGTCGGCCCATCTCGGCACGGTGCGGCTGGCGCAGAACCTGGCGCGCACCCTGTGGTTCACGCCGCTGTTCCAGTCGCGCCTCGCGCGGCGGGCGCCCGGCCTCTACCTCTACGGCGGCCTGCCGCTGGTCATGGGGCCGCTCGACATCGCGATCGGTCCGGGCACGCGGATGTCGGGCCAGACCACCTTCACCGGCCGCCATGGCGCGGTCCGGCCGCGGCTCGAGATCGGCGGCAACGTCGATGTCGGCTGGCAGACCACCATCGCGGTCGGCCGTCGCGTGACGATCGGCGACAACGTGCGGATCGCCGGCCGCACCCTGCTGGCCGGCTACCCCGGCCACCCGCTGGATGCCGCCGACCGCGCCGCCGGTCGGCCCGACACCGAGGACCAGGTCGGCGACATCGTGCTCGAGGACGATGTCTGGCTGGGCACCGGCGTCACCGTGCTGGCCGGCGTCACGATCGGCCGCGGCACCGTGGTCGGCGCCGGCAGCGTGGTCACCCGCGACCTGCCGCCCGGCGTGCTGGCCGGCGGCGTGCCGGCGCGCGTGCTGAAGACCATCGAGACGGGAGACCGGCCATGAGCGCCGCCGCCGGCCTGGTGGTGTTCGGCGAGGACTGGGGCCGTCACCCCAGCTCGACGCAGCACCTCGTGCGCCGACTCGCCGACACGCGCGACGTCGTCTGGGTGAACTCCATCGGCCTGCGCCGGCCGCGCCTCGACGGCGCCGACCTGCGCCGGGTCGCCGACAAGCTCCTGCGCCGCCGCGTCGCGACGCCCGCCGTCGGTGCCGCCGCCGCCAAGGCGCCGCCGCCGTCGCTGTCGATCGTGCCGCCGCTCGCCGTGTCGTGGCCGGGCAGCCGCGTCGCCGCCGCCGCCAACCGCGCGCTGCTCGGCTGGCAGGTTCGCCGCGCGCTGGCGCGCCGCGGCGTCCAGCGCCCGATCCTGTGGACCTCGCTGCCGACCGCCGCGCCGCTGCTCGGCGCCTTCGACGAGCGCGGCGTCGTCTATTACTGCGGCGACGATTTCGGCGCCCTGGCCGGTGTCGACCACGAGCCGGTGGTCGCCATGGAGCGCCAGCTCGCCGCGCGCGCCGACCTGATCGTGGCGGCCAGCCCGCAACTCGCCGAACGCTTCCCGGCGCAGCGCACGATGGTGCTGCCGCACGGCGCCGACGTCGACCTGTTCCGGCGCCCGGTGGCCGCCCCCGCCGACCTCAGGCGCGAGCGCCGGCGCGTCGCCGGCTTCTACGGCAGCCTGTCCGACTGGATCGACATCGAGCTGCTGGCGACCGCCGCGCAGCGCCTGCCCGACTGGGACTTCGTGCTGATCGGCGAGGTCCGCACCGCGCTGGGCCCGCTCGCCGGCCTGCCCAACGTGCGGCTGCTCGGCGTGCGCGACCACGGCGCGCTGCCGGCCTACGTGCAGAACTGGGACGTCTCGCTGCTGCCGTTCCGCGACAACCCGCAGATCCGCGCCTGCAATCCCCTGAAGCTGCGCGAGTACCTCGCGTCCGGCACGCCGGTGGCGGCGACGCCGTTCCCGGCGCTGCTGCCCTATGCCGGCCTCGTCGAGGTCGGCAGCACGCCCGATGCCTTCGTGCGGGCGATCGCCAGCGCGGCCACCGACAGCCGGCGCAACGTCCAGCGCCGCGCCGCGGTGGCGCAGGAAAGCTGGGAAGCCCGCGCCCGCGATCTCGCGCGCGCCCTGGAGGCGATGTGATGGTTCTCCAGGCGATGCGCATCGGCCTGCTGGCGGCGCTGGCCGGCGTGGTGCTGGCGCTGCCGGCGCGCGCCCTCGACCTGCCGACCGGCAAGCTGCCGTTCCATGTCGACGTCAAGGGCCAGGCCCAGGTCACGGCGTCGACCCTGCTGGTGATCAAGGGCACCGTCGAGGCCGATGCGCCGGTGACGCTGGTGCTGCGCGTCGACGACGACTGGTCGGATGGCTACGCCAGCCGGGTCAACGAGGAGCGCATCGTGCCGCCCGGTCCATTCCGCTGGGAAGTGCCGCTCAAGGGTCTCAAGACCTCGGGCGGCCGCCTGTTGCGCTACGACCACCTGCGCGGCCTGCACCTGTTCAACGCCTCGTCGCAGGGCAAGGTCCGCGCCGACGTGTTCCGCTTCGAGGAGGCCGCGTCGCTGCCCGACGGCGCGGTCGGCATCAGCCTCGGCAGTGCCCAGGGCGCGCTGTTCCCGGGCTTCGAACGGCTGGTGCCGGGCGACAAGCGGATCGAGGCCGGTCACCCGGTCGCGGTGACGCGGCCGGGCGTCGACCCGCTGATCGGCAACGGCATGCGCGGCATGGAGCGGCTGCACCTGCCGTGGCCGGCGGGTCGCGCCACGCTGACGTTGTGGCTCGAGGATGTCGGCGAGTGGGAGACCCTGCCGTGGGTGTTGCGCCGCCGCGTGCGCGTCAATGGCCGCGACATCATCGACGAGACCTTCACGCCGCAACAATGGATCGCCGAGCGCTACCTGCGCGGTCGCGACCGCCGCTACCGGCCGGGCGAGGATTCGTGGGAGGCCTACGGCCGCCATCGCGGCGGCGAGATCACCACCGAGGTCGAGGTCGGCAACGACGGCATCACCATCGAGCTGGCGGGCGCCGGTCCCGGCGCCACCTTCATGGCGGCCGCGCTGATCGAGCCGGCGGGCAGCCGTGTCGCGCGCGACGCGGTCACCAAGTGGCGGCGCGACTGGTTCGTGAATGCCTGGCCGATCGACGAGCGCGCGCCGAAGAAACCGGCCAACCTGCCGGTCGTCGCGATCGACAAGCCGGGCAAGCCGGCGACCCTGAAGGCCAGCGCCGCGCCCGGCACCGGCCAGCGCGTCGAGTTCCAGACCGAGTCCGACAGCGACCGGGCGGACGTGCCGTTCGCCTTCCAGCCCGATCCCGCCAACCCGGCGCCGCTCAAGGCGCAGCTGTGGTCGGCGCGCTGGCGGCTCGACCGCGAGTCGACCGGCGTCAACCTGCTGCAGCCGTCCGACCGCACCCTGCGCGGCGGCCTCCACCTGCAGGCCCGTGCCGGCAACGGTCCGACCCGCCACGTGCTGTGGCTGTCGACGCCGCCCGACGCGCCGGCCGGCCGCTACCGTGGCACCCTGGTGCTGGGTGGCGACGCCGCCGCGCCGCGCCTCCCGGTCGAGCTCGAGGTGCTGCCGGTGCGCCTGCCCGAGTCGCCCAAGGTCTCGGGCTTCTACCTCGAGCCGCCGGTCCACCTGACCTGGTTCGAGGAGACGCATGCCGAGGCCAACCGGCAGCTCGCCTGCGACATGCGGTTCCTCGCCGGCTTCGGCGTGACCGGCAATGCGCCGCCGCTGCCCGCGCCCGTCGCGAATCGCAACGGCCCGCTGCTGTGGGCCTCGCAGGAGGCTTTGCAAAATGCGACGACCGCCCCCTGGCTGGCCTACGCCGCCGCCAAGCGGTCGGCCGCCGAGGCCGGTGTCGAGGGCAGTGCCCAGGCGATTGCCGACGCGCTGGCCGGTCTCCGCAAGGACGGCCTGCCACCGCCGGTGTGGAGCGTCGCCGACGAGCCGAGCAACCCGTCGCCCGACGGCAGCCCGCTCGCCGCGTGGGTCGCGGCGATCCGTGCCGCCGCGCCGTCGGCCCGTCTCGCGGGTCATCTCAACGCGCGCAAGGACACGCGCCTGCTCGACCTGTTCGACGTCGTGCTGCTGAACGACGGCTACGGTCTCGACGTCGCGCGGCTGCACGGCGCGCTCGGCAAGAGCCGCGAGGTGTGGCTCTACAACACCGGAAAACCGCGATTTACCGCGGGTTTCTGGCTGTGGCGCACGGCGGCGACGCGCTACCTGCAATGGCACGCGCGCATGCCGACGGCCGATCCGTTTGATCCGACCGACGGCCGCGAGGGCGACGTCCAGGCGCTGCTGCCGATGGCGACGGCGTGCGCGGCGACGCCCGACATCGACGAGGCGGTGCTCGAGATGGCAGAGGGCGTGGTCGACCATCGCTGGCTGTTGTGGCTCGACGGCCAGCCGTCGGCGGCCGGCGTGCGCTTCGACCTGCTGCGTCGCTTCGGCGCCGAGTGGCAGGGCGCCAGCAGCCAGCCGGCGGCCGCGCTCGACGACATGCGGCGACAGCTCCAGGGGCTGGCACGGTCCTTGAAGTAGGGGGCGGCATCTCAGGAGCCACTCCCATGCTGTCGCGTCGTGCCCCTCTTCTGATTGTCATTCTCGCCGCGCTCGGCACCGGTGCCTGCGCGGGTTCGGATCCCAACGAGCTGATCCCGGCCGGCCTGCGCGCCACGCTCGCCGCCGAGGATCGCAACCAGCAGCCCTCGACCGCCGGCAAGGCGGTCTCGGTCGACGACATGCTGGCCCGCGCCCGCGGTGGCAAGGCCGAGCCGAAGGCCGGGGCCGCCGCGGCCGCCGCGCCGTCCGACGCGACCGCCGCCACGGCCGACGCCGCCCCGCGCGGCGACGGTCGCGGCGAGGGTCGCGGCGACGCGCTGCCGCCCAACGTCACGCAGGCCGTCGCGGCGATGGACGCGCGGGCCTCCGCCGCGCCGCGCACCACGCGCCTCGACAGCGATACCGCGCCGCCCGCCGCCAACGGCGTCCACCCGCTGTGGGCCCGGTTCAACAGCCAGTCGGCCGGCGGCGCGCCGGGCGGCAACGCCGCGGCGGTATCCGACGCCACGTTGCAGCCGCCGATGCCGGTGTCGACTCGTGCCGTGCCGCCGCCCAAGCCCGACACGGGCCCGATAAACGGCATGTCGGTCGTGCTGCGCTTCCCCGGCACCACGACGACGCTCGGCGATGACGAGAAGGCGCGCCTCGATGCCGCCGTCACGCTTCATCGCAACAACTCGAAGGCGGCGCGCATCGTCGCCGGTCCGGCCAGCGAGGGCGCCGCGTTCGAACGGCTGCTGACCGCCGAGAAGCGCTCGCAGGCGGTCGACGAGGCGCTGCCGCAGAGCCTCGACCGGACGCGCGACTACTCCCCGCAGCTCGCGCCCGACACGGTGCGCGTCGAGTTCCAGCCGGGCCGGCCCTGACCGGCGCCGCGCAGGAGAATCGCCATGACCCGCACGCCGCACGACATCCTGCTGACGGTGCTGGCCGCCGCCTGGCGCCGCCGCCGCCTGTGGGCGTGGCCGCTGCTCGTCATGCCGGTGGTCGGGCTGGTCGTCTCGTTCCTGATCCCCAAGGTCTACGAGTCGAAGATGACCATCGTCATCCAGGAGCCGGCCAAGCTGAATCCGTTCATGCGCGACTTCTCGATCGGTCCCAACGTCAAGGAACGCATGCCGACGCTGCAGGCGCTGCTGCACAGCGACCACGTGCTGGGCCAGGTCGCGATCGATCTCGGCATGGTGCCGGCCAAGGCCGATCGCCGGCAGCGCGAGGCCGCGGTCAAGGCGCTGTCGGGCGCGACCAAGGTCGACCTGGTCGGCGGCGACATCCTCGAGCTCAAGATCCGCGGGCCCCGGCCCGACGGTCTCGGCCGCACGCTGGAGACCATCGGCAACCGCCTGATCGAACGCCTGGTGGCGCCCGAGCGCAGCGCGGTCGGCGACAGCGAACGCTTCCTCACCGAGCAGCTCGGCCTGCGCCGCGCCGAGCTCGAGGCGGCCGAGAAGGCGCTGGCCGACTTCAAGACCAGCAACGCCGCGCTGCTGCCCTCGGTCTACTCGAGCAGCCTGGCGCGTCTCACCGACCTCAAGGGCAAGCTGGAGGAGCGCTCGCTGGCGCTGGCCACCGCCGAGGCCGCCTTCAACGACCTGCGCACGCGGCTGGTCAGCACCAACCCGGTGATCGGCCGGCTCGAGCAGGAGATCGTCCAGGTCTCGGGCGAGCTGTCGACGCTGCAGTCGCGCTACACCGGCGACCACTCGGAAGTCGTCGGCGCCCAGCGCAAGCTGCAGCGCCTGCAGGACGAGCGGCGCCAGCTGATCGAGGCGACGCGCGGCATCGACCTCAACGACCTCGACCGGCTGTGGAACATGGCGGCCGGCATGGGCGAGGGCGACAAGAAGGCGACGCCGCTGCTGGTCACCCAGATGCAGAACCTGCAGGAGGCGCAGTCCAAGCGCGCCGCGCTCGCCAAGGAAGTCGAGCAGCTGCGCGCCGCGATCACCGACACCCAGGCCAACATGGCGTCGTTCGCGCCGATCGAGCAGCGCCAGCAGGCGCTCGAGCGCGCGCTGGCGAGCGCCCGCGAGGCGCACGACTCGCTGGCCAAGCGCTACGAGATGGCACGCGTCACCGGCGCGCTGGGCGTCTTCGAGGCGCCCGAGCGCGTCAAGGTGGTCGATGCCAGCGGCGACCCGCTGGGTCCGACCTCGCTGCCCCGCATCGTCTTCCTGCTGGGCGGCCTCGGCGCCGCGCTGGCGCTCGGCGTCGCGCTCAGCATCATGGCCGAGCTGTTCGACCCGATGGTTCGCAACGCGCCGGACTTCGCCGAGCTGCTGGGCGTGCCGCTGCTCGGCCGCCTGCCGCGCTTCCACCCGGCGCGGCCCTAGGCCCCCGGCGCGCCTTACGCCGCGGCGTCGAGCTCGCCGCGCAGCGCCTCGAGGGCGGCCTGTCCGAGCGGCGCCAGCGCCGCGACCCGCCCCGCGATCTCGTCGTCGCCGGCCGCCTCGATCGCCGCCGTCGCCTCGGCGGCGCCGAGCGCGCCGAACTGGCCGAACAGGCCGGTCAGCCGGTGGGCGGCCTTGCGGACGCGGCCCGCGTCGTGCGCCGCGTGGCCCGCCGCGATCTCGTCCAGCGACTCCTGCACGTCGCGCTGGAAGTGGCCGAGCAGGCGCCTGAACGAGTCCGGGCCCACCGCCTCGCGCAACTCTGCCAGCACGTCGGAATCGATCGCCGGTGCCGCCGGCGCGGCCTCGACCGCGGCCGGCGCCGCTGCCGGTTCCTCGACCGGCGCGAGGCGCGCCAGCACGGTAGCCAGAGCGGGCAGGCGGATCGGCTTGGTCAGGTGGTCGGTCATGCCCGCGGCGAGCGCGCGCTCGCGATCGGCCGGCTGGGCGAAGGCGGTGAGGGCGATGATCGGCACCGTCGCGGCCGGCGACTTCAGCGCGCGGATGCGCCGCGTCGCTTCGTAGCCGTCCATCTCCGGCATCTGCACGTCCATCAGCACGACGTCGAAGCCGCCGGCCGCCGCCGCGGTCACGGCCTCGCTGCCGTTGCCGACGATCTGCACGCGGTGGCCGAGCTTCTCCAGCATGGCGCGGGCGACGATCTGGTTGGCCGGCGTATCCTCCGCCACCAGGACCTTGAGGCTGCGGCCGGCCGGCAGCGGGCCGGCGGCGGCCGGCGTCGCCGCCGCCTCGACGGCGCCCTCGGCCGCCCCTTCGGCCGCCCGGCCGAACGGTAACTCGAACCAGAAGGTCGAGCCCTCGCCCAGCGTGCTCTGGACGCCGATCTCGCCGCCCAGCGCGTCGACGATGCGCTTGCAGATCGCCAGCCCCAGCCCGGTTCCGCCCTTCAGGCGGGCGAGCTGCGAGTCGCCCTGCTGGAACGGCTGGAACAGCCGCGCCTGCATCTCGGGCGCGATGCCGACACCGGTGTCGGCGATGGCGAAGCGCAGCCGCAGCGCCGGCCCGGCGGCACTTGTCACGGGCGCCGCCACGGTGGCCGACAGCGTGATCAGGCCGCGCTCGGTGTACTTCACGGCGTTGCCCAGCAGGTTGATCAGCACCTGGGTCAGGCGGTCGGCGTCGCCGGACAGCAGGCGCGGCACGTCGTCGGCGATCGCCAGCCCGATCTCCAGCCGGTCGGCGCCGGGCAGGCCGCGCGCGATCTCGACGGCGCTCTCGGCCACCGCGCGGATCTCGAAGTCCGAGGTCTCGACGACCAGCCGGCCGGCCTCGATGCGCGACAGGTCGAGGATGTCGTTGATGATCTCCAGCAGGTGCCCGGCCGAGTCCTCGATGATGCGCACGTAGCGCCGCTGGGTCGGCGCCAGCTCGGTCTCGGCCAGCAGGCTCGACATGCCGATCACCGCGTTCATCGGCGTGCGGATCTCGTGGCTCATCATCGCCAGGAACTCGGACTTGGCGTGGGTCGCGCCCTCGGCCTCGGCGCGGGCGCGGCGCAGGTCGGCCACCGCCGCCTCCTGGCGGGTCAGCAGCGTGGCGATCCAGGCGGTCAGGCCGAGCAGCAGCAGCGCGAACAGCACCATGCCGACGCCGACCGCGCGGGCGGTGGCGCGGTACAGCTCCAGCACCATGTCCTCGGTCGCCGTGACGTTGATGACCAGCGGGTAGTCCTTGAGCACGCGCGGCGCGACGATGCGCATCTGCAGCGAGCCGCTGTCGGCCAGCCGCGGCGTCGTGGTGGCGACGGCGCCGGCCGTGCTGCCGCGGTTGATGATGTCGCGGAACACCGACTGCTGGGCGAACGACTGGCCGATCAGCGCGTCGCGCGACGGGTAACGGGCGAGCAGGATGCCGTCACGGCGGAACAGCGAGATGGCGCTCTCCTCGCCGATGTTCACCGCCTTGAAGAAGTTCTCGAAGAAGCCGCTCTCGATGCCGGTCAGCACGAGGCCCAGCATCTGGCCGTTGCGACCCCTGATCTTGCGCGCGAGGTAGAAGGTCCAGGTGCCGGTGCCGCGGTTCTTCACCGGCGCGCTCAGGATCACGTCGAGCGTCGGGTCGGCCATGTGGGCCTTGAAGTAGTCGCGGTCGCTGAGGTTGATCGGCGGCGGCGGGAACGAGCGCGTGAAGTTGATGACGTCGCCGTTCAGCGCGACGATGGTCGCGACGTCGACCTGCGGCACGCTGCTCGCCCGGTTGCGCAGCATGTCGAAGACCTCGCGCGTGCCCATCTCGCGCCGCAGCTCGCTGTCGTTGGCGATGTCGGCGTCGTCGACCCGGTCGACGATGCTCTTCAGCACGAGGTCGGCGGCGTGCATGGTCTGGCTGGTCGACTCGGCCAGCGTCACCGCCATGTTCGAGAGATTGAGCTTCCACTGCTCGATCTCGCTGTCGCGCAGCTGCCACAGCCTCGCCGCGGTGCCGGCCGCCGCCAGCACCACGGTCAGCAGCCCGGCGGCGATCACCGACAGGCCGCGCCGGCCCAGCCGGAAGCGCGTCGCGGGGACGGGCGTCGGGGGGGACACGGGGGAATCGATGGTCAAGCGGGCCTCGCCGCCATCATAGCCCGCCGGGGCGGGCGGCCGACAGGCCGCCCGGGGCACCATTTGTCGCGTCGCGCCCCCGCGCCGGGGATCACACGAGCCAGCCGTGTCCCGAGGCGCTGGTGAAGTCGAGCTGGACGATCAGGTCGTTGAAGTCGCGGTCGCCGCCGCCCCACGTGTCTTCCCAGCCCCAGGTGTTGAGGCCGTAGCTCCACAGGTGGCCGACCGCGTGGCCGGCCACGCTCTCGTTGGCCTGCGCGAACGCCCAGTAGGCGTGGCCGCTGCTGTTGTTGACCAGGCGCATGGCGATCAGGTCGCCGGCATCGACGTCGAGCAGGCTCGACTGCCCGAAGTTGCCGTAGCCCGGGCCGTCGAGGGACGTGCCGCCGCTGCCCAGCTGGTAGGCGCGCTGCTGCGCCGCGGCGCCGTAGCCGTCCTGGCCCGGGGCGATCCCGCCGATCGTGCCGTTGAGGTCGTCGACCCGGTAGAAGCTGACCGACAGGTTGTCCTCGCCGTTCTGGCGCACCCGCACGATCGTCGTCGTGTCGTCGGCGCCGCCCGCCGTCTCGGCGACGGCGACCGGGCGGGCCACGCGCACCGCGCCGCTCGCCGAGGTGAAGTCGGCGAAGCCGAACGCGCTGCTCAGCGTGCCCTGCAGCGCCAGCGCGGCGGAGTTGTTGATCGACACGACGAAGTGCTCGCTCGACACGACCTCGGATTGCCCGACCCAGCCCTGGGCCTGCTTGTCGAACAGGCGCACGAGGGCGGGGTCGAAGTCGGGCTGCATGACCTGCTGGGCCATCCGGCTGGTCCACGCGAAGCTGCCCGAGGGCGCGCTGGCGAAGTGGTCGCCCGCCGCCTCGACGGTGATCCCGGAGTCCGACATCGCCTGGAACATCAGGACCTGGTCGGCCCCGCTCGACCAGCCGCCGTGGCCGTCGGCGTCGAGCATCGCGGGGCTCGAGCCGAACGAGGTCTGGGCGTGGGCGATCGCCGTCATGGCGCGGGCCAGCAGCATGCCGTTGGGCGACCCCAGGCCGGTCGTCATGTCGTAGCCCGGGCCGGCGTAGTAGCCGTAGCCGGTCGGCGTCACGAAGGTCGTTGGCGCGCCGGGGCTCGTATCGCTGGTAAGCGGCGTCTGCACCAGGTTGCCGCCCAGCACGAACGACGACACGTTGTTGCCCAGCGTGATGTCGTTGAACGCGCCGGGTGCGATCGCGGCGGCGATGTACAGGAGATCGTTGGTGTAGCCCAGGTTCGACAAGCCCTGGTCCTGGAAGGCCGCATTGATCTGGCTGAACAGCGCCGCCCACAGGGGTGCCGCCGCGCTGGTTCCGCCATCGCTCGCCGTCCCGGCCATGTCGGCCCCGGCGATCAGGTAGTGCATGTTGCCGCCCGAGGCCGCGGCGACGTCCGGGATGCCACGACCCGGGCTCGCTGCCGGGTCGGACGTGTGCAGGTCGAGGCCGAAGGCCGTCTGGTACGACGGCTGTGGCTGCGTCGCGTCGACGCCGCCGGAGCCGGAATAGTTGTTCAGGAATCCCGGTTGCAGGAGAAGTTTTCCCGGACTGAGCCGGTCGACCGCGAGCGAGTAGGTGTTCCAGGCCGCCTCGAGCAGCATGTCGGTGGCGGCGGCGTTGGCGGGAAGGACCGTCAGTCCGCCGGCCACGAGTTGCCACAGGGTCGACAGGTCGCCGGCCAGCGCCGCCGAGTAGATGTCGGTGTAGGCGCGGTTCGCGCCGTTCAGGGTTTCGTCGTGCGCCGCCGACTGCAAGGTGGTGATCGAGGCGCCGCCGGCCACCACGCTGTACGGGCTGGCATGGATGGAGGCGATGTTGGTCGTGCCGTCCGCGAAACTGTCGCCCGACCCGCCATCGCCGGCCGCGTTGACCATCGTGATGTTGTGCAGCGCCGCGTCGACGAACAGTTCCTTCATTGCGAAGTAGAACGGCGAGTCGGGCGCGATCCTGGGATAGGACTTGAACGACGAACTGACGACCGCCGGATTGTTGACGTTGTCCCAGAAGGCCTGCTGGTAGGCCGTGAAGGAGTCGGACGTGGCGCTGTTGGTGTAGCCCGAGCCGACGTAGAGCGCGAGCGTGCTCAGCGGGTTCACCGTGGTGACGATGCTGACGTCGAGCGAGCGTTCGGTCGAGCTGGAGGGCAGCTGGCCGCCCGGTGACACGTCGATGGTCGCCAGCGCCGACCCGAGGCCGGCGCTCGTCCGGTAGGTATCGAGCAGCACTTGGAAGTTCCCGGCGTTCGTCGCCGTGCCGACCCCGGGCTCGATCAGCCCGACGGTGCCCGTCTTCGCGGAGGTCCACCGCGACGGATCGGAGAACGGGAAATTGTAGAGGTCGGCGATGACGTTCGGGAACTGGATGTCGACTGGCCCCGAGTTCCCGACGCCTTGCGGGCCGAGCGGGAGGGTCACGCCCGTCGGGCTGGTGACCGTCGCCAGGATCGGGGACATGAGTTCCGGCGTGTCGAACCACAGGCCGCTGACGCCGGCGGCGTGCAGTGAGTCAGGCAGGGAAAGGCTGCCATTCCAGAACACGATCTTGTTGCCGAACTGGTCCGGCTGGGCGGACTTCTGCAGCGACGTGCCGAACAGCGTCGCGAAGCTCGTGTTGTCGAGCTGGACCCAGATCGTGCGCGACTCGACCGACGACACGTAGTTGGGAGCGCCGAGCGACGCGAGCGTCGGGATGCCGAGGCCGGTCAGCGCGGTCAGCGCGTCGTTGTACTTCGTCGGGTCGGCGCCGTAGGTCTGGAAGACGGTAGTCTGGTCGGCCAGCGCGGCCTGCCGCGAGGCCCACGAACCGGACAGCAGCGTCGTCGGGTCGTTGGCGCGGTCGAGCACCAGCGCGACGTTGATCGTGAAAGCGGGGGCCGGGGCGAAGCTGGCGGGCAGGGCCGTCGCGTTGGTGCCATGGCTCGACAGGTCGAAGTAGGTCGAGTTCGCGAGCGTGAAGGTCATGCGCCGGGCCTTGTTGCAGGTCCGCGGCAGGCGGGATCATTCACGCACGGACGGTGCAATGTTAGCGGGCCGGCCGGCCGGCGAGTCAATGTCCTTTCTCAGGCGAGCCGCTTAGCGGCCTGATTGAACACGGACTTGTCGCTTGACTCGGCCGTGACCTACTTGAGCGACCCCAGCACTTCCTCGGTGTGCTCGCCGAGCTTGGGCGACGACCGCGCCGGTCCCGGGCGCTGCCGGTCGAACGAGATCGGCAGGCCGACCACCTTGGGGCCGCCGCCCGGCAGTTCCTTGACCAGCCCGGAGGCGGCGAACTGCTCGGTGCGCGCCAGCTCGCCGATGTCGTTCACCGCCGCGCACGGCACGCCGGCCTTCTCGAACGCCGCGATCCAGGCGTCGCGCGGCCGGGTGCGCATCGCCGCGGCGATCATCGGCAGCAGCTCGGCCTTGTTCTGCACGCGCGCCGCGCTCCTGGCGTACTTCGGGTCGGTCGCCCACTCGGGCTTGCCCAGCACGGTCGCGCAGCGCGCCCACAGCCGGTCGTTGCCCGGCGCCAGGCAGAGCGGCTTGCCGTCGGCGCAGTCGAAGGTCTGGTAGGGCACGATCACCGCGCCGCCGGTGCCGTGGCGTTGCGGGATCGCGCCGGACGCCAGGTAGTTGTTGACCTGGCCCTCGACCCAGTGGACCGCCGAGTCGAACAGCGAGGTGTCGACCAGGCAGCCCTTGCCGGTGCGGTCGCGCATCCTGAGCGCCGCCAGCGCGCCGATCGTGCAGAACATGCCGGTCGCCTTGTCGTTGATCGAGGCGCCGCAGAAGGTCGGCGGATCCTCGGCCCGGCCGGTCACCGACATCATGCCGCCGTAGGCCTGCAGCAGCGGGTCGAAGCCCGGCTTCATCTTGAGCGGGCCGTCGTAGCCGAACGCCCAGATCGAGCAGTAGATCAGCCGCGGATGGCGCTCGAGCATCGCCTCGGGGCCGATGCCGATCTCGTCGACCACGCCGGGCCGCAGGTTCTGGATCAGGATGTCGGCGGTGTCGCACAGCCGGTGGAGCTTCTCGATGTCGTCCGCCGACTTGAGGTCGAGCGCCACCGAGCGCTTGTTGCGGTTCTGGCCGTAGAAGTAGAGCGAGGTCACGCCGTCGGGACCGAACGGAGGGCCCCAGATGCGCGCGTCGTCGCCGCCATCGGGCTTCTCGATCTTGATCACGTCGGCGCCCATGTCGGCCATCAGCACCCCGGCCAGCGGCCCGGCCAGCGCCTGGCCGACCTCGATGACGCGCACTCCTTCCAGCGGCAAGGTCACGTTCGCTTCCTCTTTCTCTCGTGGTTTACGCCGGCTCGTACTTCTCGATGAGCCACGGCTCGTTGCGGGCTGCCTCGACCCATTCCTTCATCGGCGGCCAGGCCAGCACGGCCTTGCAGTAGGCGTCGGTGTCGGTGTCCATCGCGACGCCGTAGGTGCGCAGCCGCGTCACCACCGGCGCGTACATCGCGTCGGCGGCGCAGAAGCCGCCGAACAGGAAGCCATCGTCGCGCGGCGCCGCGCCGGCGAAGCGCTTGCGGCAGTCGCGCCACATCGAGGTGATGCGCTCGATCTCGGCCCGCACCGCCGTCGTCATGCCCTTGCCCGGCATCGAGGCGCGAATGTTCATCGGCATCTTCTCGCGCAGTTCCATGAAGCCGGCGTGCATCTCGGTCGAGATCGAGCGGGCCTGGGCGCGCGCCGACGCCGAGGCCGGCCACAGCCCGGCCTCGGGGCGGATGTCGTTGAGGTACTCGGCGATCGCCAGCGATTCCCACACCGCCAGCCCGCGATGCAGCAGCACCGGCACCCGGCCCGACGGCGAGTACTTGCGGATCGAGGCCTGGGTGTCCGGCAGGTCGAGGGGAACCACGATCTCCTCGAACTCGATGCCGGCGGCGCGCGCCATCAGCCAGCCGCGCAGCGACCACGACGAATAGTTCTTGTTGCCGATCACGAGCGTGAAGTCGGCCATAAGCCCTCCTTGCCAGTGCTGCACTTTGACCGGCAATGTTACGCGTTGCACTACAGATTCGTGAGCATGTCCATGGCACTGCCGTTCGTCGACCGGTCTTCCTCCTCGCTGCCCGTCCAGATTGTCACGCCGTCCGGCTGGCGCCGCTGGTTCGACAAGCAGTCCGCGGCGCGCCGCGCCTGGCTCGACTCGACGGGCGTCAAGGGCAGGGCCGGTGACCTTTCGGTGTTGCCCGGGCCCGACGGCAAGGCGGCCGGCGCGGTGCTCGTGGTGTCGGCGAAGCCGGTGCTGTGGGACTACGGCGCGCTGGCGATCCGCCTGCCGCCCGGCACGTGGCGGCTCGAGGGCAACACCGCGCCGGTCTCGCCGACCGACGCCGCGGTGGCGATCGGGCTGGGCGCCTGGCGTTTCGACCGCTATCGGACAAAGGCGAAGCCCGAGGCGGGCGCGCGGCTGGTGTGGCCGGCCGGCGCCGACAAGGCGCGCGCCACGGCGATCGTCGAGGCGATCTCGCTGGCCCGCGACCTGATCACCACGCCGGCTTCCGACATGGGTCCGGCCGAGCTGGCCGCGGCGGTGCAGAAGGTCGGCAAGGCGCACAAGGCGACGGTCAAGGTGATCGTCGGCGACGACCTCTTGAAGCGCAACTTCCCGATGATCCACGCGGTCGGCCGCGCCAGCGCGCGCGCGCCGCGGCTGATCGACCTGACCTGGGGCCGCGCCGGCGATCCCAAGGTGACGCTGGTCGGCAAGGGCGTGTGCTTCGACTCGGGTGGCCTCGATCTCAAGCCGGCCTCCGGCATGCTGATGATGAAGAAGGACATGGGCGGCGCGGCGACCATGCTGGCGGTCGCCTCGATGGTGATGGCGCTGCGCCTGCGCGTGCGCCTGCGCCTGCTGATCCCGGCGGTCGAGAACAGCGTGTCGGGCAACGCCTTCCGGCCGATGGACGTCGTGCCGACGCGCAAGGGCCTGACCGTCGAGATCGGCAACACCGACGCCGAGGGACGGCTGATCCTGTGCGACGCGCTGCACGAGGGCGCCTCGGAGAAGCCCTCGATGATGGTCGACTGCGCGACCCTGACCGGCGCGGCCCGTGTCGCGCTGGGCACCGACCTGCCGGCGCTGTTCTGCAACGACGACGGGCTGGCCAACGACCTGGTCGCGGCCGGCACGGCGCACACCGACCCGATGTGGCGGATGCCGCTGTTCGCCGGCTATCGCCGGCTGCTCGACAGCAAGGTGGCCGACATCAACAACGCGCCGGGCGTGGCGTTCGGCGGGGCGATCACCGCCGCGCTCTACCTGCAGGAGTTCGTGCCCGACGACGTGCCGTGGGCGCACTTCGACATGATGGCGTGGAACAACTCGAGCCGCCCGGGCCGCCCCGAGGGCGGCGAGGCGCAGGCCGCGCGCGCCATCCTCGCGGCGATCGAGAAGCGGACAAGGTAAAGGTCCCTCGGGCTACGCCCTCGGGATGACAACTCTTCCTGTCATCCCGAGCGAAGCGAGAGACCTTTCATCAATACCCCGTCTTCGCGTCGACGCGGTGGATCAGGTCGCGGCCGGCGCGCAGGCGCTTGATGTTCTCGATCACGCCCGGTGACGCGGTGCGCGGGTTGGTGGCGCCGGCGATGTGCGGCGTCACGTGCACCCTGGGGTGGGTCCAGTAGCGGTGGCCGGCCGGCAGCGGCTCGGTGTTGAACACGTCGAGCGCCGCGCCGGCGAGGTGGCCGGAGTCGAGCGCCGCCAGCAGCGCCTCGTCGACGACGTGGCCGCCGCGCGCCATGTTGATGAAGTAGGCCCCCTTGGGCAGCGCCGCGAACGCCGCCGCGTCGAGCAGGCCGCGCGTCTCGCGGGTGAGCGGCAGCACGTCGACCAGGATGTCGCTGCGCGCGAGGAAGCGCCGGAAGCCGTCGCTGCCATGGAAGGTCTCGATGCCGTCGAGCGTGCGCGCGGTGCGGCTCCAGCCGGCGGTCGGGAAGCCCAGCCTCGCGAACTTGGCGGCCGTGTCCTGGCCGATCGTGCCCAGGCCCATCACGCCGACCCGGCGATCGATCGTGTCGACGAAGTCGAGCGGCTTCCACTGGCCCTGCTTCTGCAGCTCGGCGTAGCGGTCGATCTCGCGGTGATGGCGCAGCGCCCAGAACAGCGCGTACTCGCTCATCTGGCCGACCAGCCCCTCGTCCATGATGCGCACGATCGGCACGTCGGGCAGCGTCTCGTCGGCCAGCAGGTGGTCGACGCCCATGCCCAGCGACACGATCAGCCGGACGTTGCGGAAGGTGCGAAGCAGCCCGTGGGGCGGCTTCCAGGCCAGCGCGACCTCGATGTCGTCGGTGTTCCCGAGCGTGTCGAGGGTGCGGTAGTCGAGCGGGCCGAGCCCGGCCTCGAGGACCCGCTTCCAGTGAAGGCCGTCGGTGTCGCGGCTGATGTAGGCAATGGCGTTTGGCACGCCGCGGAGACTACTTCGGCAGCGCGCCCGGGTCGAGCTTGATGCCCTTGTCCCGGTAGTAGCGCAGCGCGCCGGGATGGAACGGCAGGAAGGTGTCGCGGCTGGCGTTGGCGGCGACGGTCTCGCGCGCCGCCGGGTGGGCCTTGACCAGCGCGGCATTGTTCTCGAGCACCGTGCGGGTGATCAGGTAGGCTATGTCGTCGCCCATGTCCTTGTGGGCGATCGCGAAGTTGAACAGGCCGAGCGTCTTCTGGTCGGCCGCCTGCTGGCGGTACAGGCCCTTGGGGATCGTCGACAGCGAGAACTCGGGCATCGCCTTGCGGATCGTCGCGAGGTCGGCGTCGGTCCAGGTGAAGAAGTTGACCGCCTGCGCGGCGTCGAGCTCGGCGAAGGCCGGGATCGGGATGCCGGCGCCGAAGCAGAAGGCGTCGATCACGCCGTCGTTCAGCTGGTTGGCCATGTCGGCGCTGGTGCCGAAGCGGACCTGCGCGGTCATGCCGAGCGTCTCGAAGATCTGCGGGAAGTAGGTGCCGGTGGTACCGGCCTTGGGGCCGACGCCGACCGCCTTGCCCTCGAGCTGGCGGAAGCTCGAGATGCCCGACTTGGCCAGCGACAGGCATTGCATCGGCGTATCGTACATCGGGAACAGGGCGCGGATGTTGTCGAACCGCCGCCCCTTGGTCCACGCGCCGGTCCCGGTCATCGCCTGGCGCGCGACCCCCAGCGTCACCATGCCGAGGTCGAGTTTCTTCTCGTCGACCATGACGATGTTCTGGCTGGGGCCCTGGGTCTGCTGCGCCTCGACGCGCAGCCGCGTGCGCTCGTTCAGCACGCGGGCGATCGCCTCGCCGTAGACGTTGTAGGTGCCGCCGAGCGACGCCGTGCCGAGCGTCAGCGCCGGCTGGGCCTGCGCGAGCGCGACGTTGCCGAGCAGCAGCGCGGCGAACAGGACGATCGATCCGAAGCGGCCACGGTTCATCGCCGGTTTCCTCCCCTGAAGCCCGCCAAGTGTGCCGGATTCGCGATCCGAGTCCACCGCGCGTGCTTCCGTGGCACGGAAACTTGTTGGGGCCCTTACGTCGCCACCGCGCCCTTGTCGGCGCCGATCGCCTCGAGGTTGAAGGCGGCGGCGATCAGGGCCTGGGTGTAGGGAGTCTGCGGCCGTTCGAAGATCTCGCGCGCGAGGCCGCGCTCGACCACCTTGCCGTGGCGCAGCACCAGCACCTCGTCGGCCAGCGCGCGCACCACCTTGAGGTCGTGGCTGATGAACAGGTAGGCGAGCTTGTGGCGCGCCTGCAGGTCGCGCAGCAGGTCGACGATCTGCGCCTGCACGCTCATGTCGAGCGCCGAGGTCGGCTCGTCGAGCACGATCAGGCGCGGCTTCAGCACGACCGCGCGGGCGATCGAGATGCGCTGGCGCTGGCCGCCCGAGAACTCGTGCGGGTAGCGCTCGCGCGCCGACGGGTCGAGCCCGACCTCGCGCAGCGCCTGGTCGATCATCGCGCTGCGCTCGGCCGGCGTGCCGATGCCGTGGACCTCCAGCCCCTCGCCGACGATCTCGCCGACCGACATGCGCGGGCTGAGCGAGCTGAACGGGTCCTGGAAGACGATCTGCATCTCGCGGCGCAGCGGCCTGAGCTCGCCCTGCCGCATCGCCTGCAGGTCGCGGCCGTCGAACACGATCGCGCCGGTGCTGCCCTCGAGCCGCAACAGCGCGAGGCCGAGCGTCGTCTTGCCCGAGCCGGATTCGCCGACCAGCCCGATCGTGTGGCCGGCCTTCAGGCTGAGGCTGACGCCGTCGACCGCCTTGACGTGGCCGACCGTGCGCCGCATCAGGCCGCGCCGGATCGGGAAGTGCACCTTGACGTCGTCGAGCCGCAGGATCTCCGGCGCCGCCGGGTCGGCGACGGCCGGCCGGCCCTTGGGCTCGGCCGACAGCAGGTGGCGCGTGTATTCGTGCTGCGGCCGGTCGAACACCTCGGCCACCGGCCCCTGCTCGACGGCGCGGCCCTGGGTCATGACGCACACCCGGTCGGCCATCTTGCGCACGATGCCGAGGTCGTGGGTGATGAACAGCAGCGCCATGCCGTAGCGCGCCTGCAGCGTCTTCAGGAGCTTCAGGATCTGCGCCTGGATGGTGACGTCGAGCGCCGTGGTCGGCTCGTCGGCGATCAGCAGGTCGGGCTCGTTGGCCAGCGCCATGGCGATCATGACGCGCTGGCGCTGGCCGCCCGACAGCTGGTGCGGGTAGGCGTCGAGCCGCGACGCCGCGTCGGGGATGCCGACCTGGTCGAGCAGCTCCAGCGTGCGCTTGCGCGCCGCGGCGCGAGTCAGGCCCTTGTGCAGGATCAGCACCTCGTTGACCTGCCGCTCGATCGTGTGCAGCGGGTTGAGCGAGGTCATCGGCTCCTGGAAGATCATCGAGATGCGGTTGCCGCGCACCGCCAGCAGCTCGCGCGGCGCCGCGCCGACCAGCTCCTGGCCCTGGAAGCGGATGCTGCCCGAGGGATGGCGCGCCATCGGGTAGGGCAGCAGCTGCAGCACCGACAGCGCCGTCACCGACTTGCCCGAGCCCGACTCGCCCACCACTGCCAGCGTCTCGCCGCGATGGATGTCGAAGCTGACGCCGCGCACGGCGTGCACCGCCTTGTCGCCGGTGCCGAAGTCGACCGAGAGGTCGCGCACTTCGAGGAGCGGGGCTTCGCTCATGCCCGTCGTACTCATGCGAGCACCTTGCGCGGGTTGAAGGCGTCGCGCACCGCCTCGCCGATGAACACCAGCAGCGACAGCATCAGGGCGATCACCATGAAGCCGGTGAAGGCCAGCCACGGCGCGTTGAGGTTGTTCTTGCCCTGCAGCAGCAGTTCGCCCAGCGACGGCGAGCCGACCGGCAGGCCGAAGCCCAGGAAGTCCAGCGACGTCAGGGTGGTGACGGAGCCGGCCAGGATGAAGGGCAGGTAGGTCAGGGCCGCGGTCATGGCGTTGGGTAGGATGTGCCGGAACATGATGCGCGCGTCCACCATGCCGAGCGCCCGGGCGGCGCGCACGTAGTCGAAGTTGCGGCCGCGCAGGAACTCGGCGCGCACCAGCCCGACCAGCGACATCCAGCTGAACAGCAGCATGATGCCCAGCAGCACCCAGAAGCCGGGCTGGATGAAGCTGGCCAGGATGATCAGCAGGTAGAGCGTCGGCATGCTCGACCAGATCTCCATGAAGCGCTGGATCGACAGGTCGACCAGGCCGCCGAAGTAGCCCTGCACCGCGCCCGCCACGATGCCGATCACCGAGCTGAGCAGCGTCAGCGCGAGGCCGAACAGCACCGAGATGCGGAAGCCGTAGATCAGCCGGGCCATCACGTCGCGCGCCTGGTCGTCGGTCCCCAGCAGGTGGCGCCACGACGGTGGCTGCAGCGCCATGCGGCCCTCGCCCTTCAGCACGGTGTTGTAGCTGTAGGGGATCGGCGGCCACAGGATCCAGCCCTTGGCCTCGATCAGCTTCTGCACTTCCTGGTCGGTGTAGACCGCGTTGGTCGGGAAATCGCCGCCGAAGGTGGTCTCGGGATAGTCGCGGACCAGCGGCGAGTAGAGGCCGCCATCGTACCAGATCAGGATCGGCCGGTCGTTGGCCAGCAGCTCGGCGAACAGCGAGAGGAAGAACAGCAGGCCGAACACGGCGAGCGAGCCCATGCCGCGCTTGCTCGCGCGGAAGGCGGCCAGGCGGCGGCGGTTGAGCGGGGTCATCAGCCGCGCCCCTCGAAGTCGATGCGCGGGTCGACCACCATGTACATCAGGTCGCCCAGGATCCCCATGACCAGCCCGATCAGGCCGAAGAAGTAGAGCGTGCCGAACATGATCGGGTAGTCGCGGTTGAGCGCCGCCTCGAAGCCCAGCAGGCCGATGCCGTCGAGCGAGAAGATCACCTCGATCAGCAGCGAGCCGGTGAACAGCACGCCGACGAACGCCGCCGGGAAGCCGGCGATCACGATCAGCATGGCGTTGCGGAAAATGTGCCCGTACAGCACCCGCCGCTCGGCCAGGCCCTTGGCCCGGGCGGTCAGCACGTACTGCTTGTGGATCTCCTCGAGGAACGAGTTCTTGGTCAGGAAGGTCAGCGTCGCGAAGCCGCCGATCACCATGGCGCCGATCGGCAGCACCATGTGCCACAGGTAGTCGAGCACCTTGTCGAGCGGCCCCATGGCGCTCCAGCCGTCGGACACCAGGCCGCGCAGCGGGAACCACTTGAAGTAGCTGCCGCCGGCGAACAGCACGACCAGCAGCAGCGCGAACAGGAAGCCCGGGATGGCGTTCAGCACGATCAGCGTGGTCGACGAGGCGAGGTCGAAGCGCGAGCCGTCGCGCACCGCCTTGGCGATGCCGAGCGGGATCGAGATGAAGTAGACCAGCAGCGTGGTCCACAGGCCGAGCGAGATCGACACCGGCATCTTCTCGATCACCAGGTCGACCACCCGCTTGTTGCGGAAGAAGCTCTCGCCGAAGTCGAAGACGAGGTAGTTCTTCATCATCAGCACGAAGCGCTCGAGGATCGGCTTGTCGAAGCCGTACATCTTCTCGATGCGCTCGATCAGCTCCTTCGGCAGGCCGCGCGCGCCGCGGTAGGCGCCGCCGCCGCCGCCCGACGTGTCGGCGGTGGCCGAGCGCACCGTCTCGCCGCCGCTGGAACTGCCCGAGAAGCGCTCGGTGGCGTCGACCGAGGTGCCCTGGATCTGCGACAGCATCTGCTCGACCGGGCCGCCGGGCGCGGCCTGGATGACGAAGAAGTTGATGACCATGATGCCGAACAGCGTCGGCACCACGAGCAGCAGGCGGCGAAACAGGTAGGCGAGCACTCAGGCGCCTCGCGTCACGCGGGAAGAGGCTTGACCCCTCCGTCCGCTGCGCGGACACCTCCCCGCGCGCGCGCGCAGGGAGGAAAGGGGAAGCCGCGTCACTTCTTCTCCCCGCCGCGCTGCAGGGCCTTGTCCTTCGCCTCGTCGATCCACCAGGTGTCGAAGGCGACCGGGGCGTAGCGCGCGCTCTTGGCGGGCCGGCCGAAGCGGTTCCAGTAGGCGACCATGGCCTTGGGATTGTGCCAGTTCGGCACCACGAAGTGGCTCCACAGCAGCACCCGGTCGAGCGCCCGGGTGGCGGCGATCAGGCTGTCGCGGTCGGGCGCGGCGATCAGCGTGTCGACCAGCCGGTCGATCGCCTCGTTGCGCACGCCGATCGTGTTGCGGCTGCCCGGCGTCTCGGCCGCCTTCGAGCCCCAGTAGTCGCGCTGCTCGTTGCCCGGCGACAGCGACTGGCCGAAGCCCTCGACCACCATGTCGAAGTCGAACTCGTCCATGCGGCGCTTGAACTGCGCGGTGTCGACAGTGCGCACGTTCATGTCGACGCCGATGCGCTCGAGGTTCTGCTTGTAGGGCAGCGCCACGCGCTCGAAGCTGGCGTCGTTCAGGGTCATCTCGAAGGCGAGCTTCCGGCCCGTCTTCGTGTCGGTCATCTTGCCGTCCTTGACCTCCCAGCCGGCCTCCTTGAGCAGCGCCAGCGCGCGCCGCGCCAGCTCGCGCACGTTGCCGGTGCCGTCGGTCTCGGGCAGCGCGAATTCCTTGCTGAAGACCTCGTCCGGGATCTTGCCGCGCAGCGGCTCGAGGACCTTGAGTTCCGCCGCGGTCGGCAGGCCGGAGGAGGCGAGCTCGGAGTTGCCGAAGAACGACACGTTGCGCTTGTACATGCCGTAGAACAGGTTCTTGTTCGACCAGGCGAAGTCGAACATCGTGGCGATCGCCTCGCGCACCCGGCGATCCTTGAACATGTCGCGACGGGTGTTGAAGGCGAAGCACTGCATGCCGGTCGGCAGCTCGTGCGGGATCTCCGCCTTGATGATCCGCCCGTCGCGCACCGCCGGGATGTCGTAGGCGGTCGCCCAGTTGCGCGCGATGTTCTCCTGGCGCAGGTCGATCTCGCCGGCCTTGAAGGCCTCGAACTGGACCGAGACGTCGCGGTAGTACTCGTAGCGCATGGTGTCGAAGTTGTTGCGCCCCCGGTTCATCCAGAGGTCCTTCGCCCACCAGTCGGGCACGCGGCGGTAGCTGATCGAGCGGCCGACGTCGAAGTCGTCGACCTTGTAGGGGCCGCTGCCCAGCGGCATTTCCAGCGTCACCTTCTCGAAGTCGCGGGTCGCCCACCACTTCGACGACAGCACCGGCAGCTGGCCGACGATCAGCGGCAGCTCCTTGTTGCTGGCGTCGCGGAAGGTGAACAGCACCTTGCGGTCGCCGACCTTCTCGGCCTTCAGAACGTCGTGGTAGTAGAAGGCGTAGTTGGGCGAGCCCTTGGTCTTCAGGATGTCGAAGGTGAAGATCACGTCCTCGACGGTGATCGGCGAGCCGTCGTGGAAGCGCGCCTGGGGGCGCAGCGTGAAGGCGACCCACGAGCGGTCTTCCGGCCACTCGATGGTCTCGGCGACCAGCCCGTACTCGGTCGAGGCCTCGTCGCGCGACGACCAGCACAGCGTGTCCCAGATCGCGGTGATGCCGGCGGCCGGCACGCTCTTGACGATGAACGGGTTCAGCGAATCGAACGTGCCGCGGGCGCCCAGCCGCACCGTGCCACCCTTGGGCGCGTCGGGGTTGACGTAGTCGGGCGGGCCGGCGTCGGCGGCGTACTTCGGCGTGCCGTGCATGGCGAAGCCGTGGCTGACGGTGACCTTCTGGCCGCTCGCCGGCTGGGCCCGCAGGATCGCGGGCGCGCCGATCACCAGGGCCGTGCTGCCCAACAAGATGCCACGCCGTCCGATGGCCATGCGATGCGCTCCCCGAAGCCGCGTCCCTGAACTGTCCGTCGCCCGATATATAGCGCGGCGGAGTTGGGCGGCACTATGGCCGCAGGATCAACTCCGGTTCAGCTATCGCCCTTGATGCCCGCATCCTTCACGAGCTTTCCGTAGCGCGCGAAGTCGGCCTGCCACATCGCCAGCACCTCTCCGGCGGTGCGCGGGGCGGGCACCTCGCAGCCCGCCTTGGCCAGCCGGTCGCGTGTCTCGGGATCCTGCAGCACCTTCAGCGCCGCCGCGTTCAGCCGCTCGACGATCGCCGCCGGCGTGCCGGTGCGCACGGCGATGGTGTACCAGCTCGTGACCTGGGCATCGGCGAAGCCTGCCTCGGCGAAGGTCGGCACGTCGGGCAGCGCGGCGAGGCGGCGGTCGGCCAGCACCGCCAGGGCGCGCAGTTTGCCACTCTGGACATGTTGAACGGCCAGCGGCCCGGGCAGCAGCCCGACCTGCAGGCGGCCTTCCATCAGGTCGGGGATCCCCGGCGGCACGCCGCGGTAGGGCACCGAGGTCATGTCGAAGCCGTACTGGTTCTTCAGCAGCTCCGACGACAGGTGGATCGACGAGCCGTTGCCGGGGTTGAGGTAGTTGAGCTTGCCCGGGTTGGCCTTGCCGTACGCCACCAGCTCGGCCAGCGTCCTGACCGGCAGGGCCGGGTTCACCACGGCGATCGAGGTCGCGACCGCGACCAGCGCGACCGGGCGGAAGTCGGCCAGCGCGTCGTACGACACGGCCTGCAGGTGCGGCACCACGACGTGGCTGATCGTGGCCATCAGCCACGTGTAGCCGTCGGCCGGCAGGGTCGGGATCATCGCCGTCGCCAGCGTCGAGTTGCCGCCCGGCTTGGGCTCGACGACGATCGGCTGGCCGAGGTCGGCCTGCATCGGCTCGGTCACCGCGCGGGCGACGATGTCGACGATGCCGCCGACCGGGTAGGGCACCAGCAGGCGCATCGGCTTGCTCGGGAATGCCTGCGCGTAGGCGCCGGGCGCAACGGCGGCGGCGGCGGCGGCCGCGACCAGCGCGCGACGAGAGATCTTGTTCATTGTTTCCTCCCTTTGCCGCAGCCTAGCCCAGGCCGGTCCGCGCAGCGAATGCCTGCAGGGGGACCGCATTGACTTGGCCGCCGCCCGGCCGCACGCTTGCCCGCATGACCGACACCATGAACTTCGCGCCCGAGCACGACGCGCCGCTCGAGTACATGCGCCGCACCCGCGAGTACTACCTCGCGCTGGGCTACGACAACCCGTACCGCTGGGCGCACTACACCGACGCGCCGTTCCAGCCCCTGAAGAAGAAGCTGGCCGACAGCACGGTCACGCTGATCACGACCGCCGCGCCCTACCAGCCCGACAAGGGCGACCAGGGGCCGGGCGCCGCCTACAACGCGGCGGCCAAGTTCTACACGGTCTATTCCGGCGACACCGCGGTCGACCACGATATGCGCATCAGCCACATCGGCTACGATCGCAAGCACACGACCGCGACCGACAGCAACAGCTGGTTCCCGCTGCCGCTGATGCGGAAGTTCGCGGCCGAGGGCCGCTTCAAGCTGGCCAGGCGCTTCCACGGCGCGCCGACCAACCGCAGCCAGCGCGTCACGCTGGAGACCGACGCGCCGGAGATCCTGGCGCGCTGCCGGCAGGACCAGGTCGACGCCGCGGTGCTCGTCCCGAACTGTCCCGTCTGTCACCAGACGGTCAGCCTCGTCGCGCGCCACCTCGAGCGGAACGGCATCCCCACGATCGTGATGGGCTGCGCCCGGGATATCGTCGAGTGGTGCGGCGTGCCGCGCCTGCTCTACAGCGATTTCCCGCTGGGCAACGCGTGCGGCAAGCCGCACGAGCCGGACACCCAGGCCTTCACGCTCGACCTCGCGCTGAAGGTGCTGGAGAGCGCCGTCGGCCCGCGCACCACGGTGCAGTCGCCGCTGCGCTGGAACGACGATGGCGACTGGAAGCTCGACTACAACAACCTCGCGCGCATGCCGCCCGAGGAGGTCGCCCGTCGCCGCGCCGAGTTCGACAAGATCAAGCAGGTCGCGCTCGACCAGCGCAAGCGTGCCGGCGTCGCCTGACGCTGTCATCCCGAGCGTAGCGAGGGACCTTTCTTCTTCGCGACAGTGAAAGGTCCCTCGTCGCTTCGCTCCTCGGGATGACAAGAGTTTCGACAGCGCACCAGGTCTGCGACGCCACTTCCCTGTCATCCCGAGCGTCAGCGAGGGACCTTTCTCGTCGCCGCGTGACAAGGCTTTTTCCCATCGACTAGATTACCCGCGTCCAAGGGGGGTCCCGGCAAGGGGCTGAGATACCGACGGCAGCGGCTTCGGCCGACAGCAGCGCGGTGACCCTTTGAACCTGATCCGGGTCATGCCGGCGAAGGGACTGGATGCCTCCTTTGCAGACACGCACGCCGGATCTCCGTTTGCTCACCAGCGCAGGAGATCCTCCATGGACACGCTCACCAACCCGTCGATCCCCCAGGTAACGACCGGCCCGCTGCCGGCGTCGCGCAAGGTCTACGTGACGCCGCCCGAGGCGCCCGACCTTGCCGTGCCGTTGCGCGAGATCGAGACCGCCGACCCGGTCGAGCCGCGGGTCCGCGTCTACGACACGACCGGTCCCTACACCGATCCCGCCGCTTCGATCGACGTGCGCCGCGGCCTGCCGCAGGCGCGCCGCGCCTGGGTGCTGGCGCGCGGCGGCGTCGAGGCCTACGACGGCCGGCCGGTGCAGGCGGTCGACAACGGCAACGTCGCGGCGGGCGCGCTGCGGCCGTTCGCGCACACGCCGCGCCCGCTGCGCGGGCTGGCCGGCCAGCCGATCACCCAGCTCGAGTGGGCGCGCGCCGGCGTGATCACCCGCGAGATGATCTACGTCGCGGCGCGCGAGAACCTCGGTCGCGAAGCGGCGCTCGCGGTCGCGGACGAGCGGCTGGCCGACGGCGAGAGCTTCGGCGCGGCGCTGCCCGCGCACATCACGCCCGAGTTCGTGCGCGCCGAGATCGCGGCCGGCCGCGCCATCATCCCGGCCAACATCAACCACGGCGAGCTCGAGCCGATGATCATCGGCCGCAACTTCCTGGTGAAGATCAACGCCAACATCGGCAACTCGGCGGTCTCGTCCTCGATGGAGGAGGAGGTCGACAAGATGGTGTGGGCGATCCGCTGGGGCGCCGACACGGTGATGGACCTGTCGACCGGGCGGCACATCCACGACACCCGAGAGTGGATCGTGCGCAACGCGCCGGTGCCGATCGGCACGGTGCCGATCTACCAGGCGCTGGAGAAGGTCGGCGGCGACCCGACGAAGCTCGACTGGGAGGTCTTCCGCGACACGCTGGTCGAGCAGTGCGAGCAGGGCGTCGACTACTTCACCATCCACGCCGGCGTGCGGCTGGCGCACGTGCCGCTGACCGCGAAGCGCGTCACCGGCATCGTCAGCCGCGGCGGCTCGATGATGGCGCAGTGGTGCCTGTCGCGGCACCGCGAGAGTTTCCTGTACGAGCGGTTCGGCGATATCTGCGACATCCTGCGGCGCTACGACGTGTCGTTCTCGCTGGGCGACGGGCTGCGGCCGGGCTGCAACGCCGACGCCAACGACGCCGCGCAGTTCGCCGAGCTCGAGACGCTCGGAGAACTCACGAAGATCGCCTGGGACAAGGGCTGCCAGGTCATGATCGAGGGGCCGGGCCACGTGCCGATGCACAAGATCAAGGCCAACATGGACAAGCAGTTGAGCGCCTGCGGCGAGGCGCCGTTCTACACGCTGGGACCGCTCGTCACCGACATCGCGCCGGGCTACGACCACATCACCTCGGGCATCGGCGCGGCGATGATCGGCTGGTTCGGCACGGCGATGCTCTGCTACGTCACGCCCAAGGAGCATCTCGGCCTGCCCGACCGCGACGACGTGAAGACCGGCGTCGTCACCTACAGGATCGCCGCGCACGCCGCCGACCTCGCCAAGGGCCATCCCGCGGCGCGGCTGCGCGACGACGCGTTGAGCCGCGCCCGCTTCGACTTCCGCTGGCGCGACCAGTTCAACCTGTCGCTCGATCCCGCGACGGCCGAGAAGTTCCACGACGAGACGATGCCGCGCGACGCGCACAAGACGGCGCACTTCTGTTCCATGTGCGGTCCGAAGTTCTGCTCGATGCGCATCACCCAGGACATCCGCGTCGCCGCGCAGCAGGGCATGGACGAGATGAGCGCGAGGTTCCGCGCCGGCGGCAACGCGCTTTACGTGAAGCCGCAGCCGTAGCTAAGACGGCGGGGCCATGATCGACCCCACCTCCTTCGCGCTGTTCCTCGCCGCCGCCGTCGTGCTGGCGATCACGCCCGGGCCGGGCCTGTTCTACGTCGCGGCCCGGACGCTGGCCGGCGGGCGCGGGGAGGGGCTGGCCTCGAGCTTCGGCACCGGCCTCGGCGGCACGGTGCACGTGCTGGCCGGCGCGCTGGGCGTCTCGGCTATCGTGATGGCCAGCGCCGAGCTGTTCGCCGCGCTCAAGCTGGTCGGCGCGGCCTACCTTGCCTGGATCGGCGTGCGCACCATCCTCGACGCGCGCCGCGTCCCGGCCGTCGCCGGGGCGACGGTCGAGCGGGTCGGCGTCCACCGCGCCTTCCGGGAGGGCGTGCTGGTCGAGGCGCTGAACCCCAAGACCGCCGCCTTCTTCCTGGCCTTCCTGCCGCAGTTCGTCAGCCCCGACGCCGGGCCGGTGGCGGTGCAGTTCGCGGTGCTGGGGCTGGTCTCGGTCGCGCTCAATACCCTTGCCGACATTGGGGTCGCTTTCGCGGCCGGCCGGGTCCGCGACGGCGCGGCGGCCCGCCCGGCGCTGGTCCGCCGCCTCCGCACCGCCTCGGGCGCGGCGATGGTCGCGCTCGGCGTCGGCCTGGCCTTCGCGCGCCGCCCCGCCGCCTGATCGCGGGCCATTACGGTACGCATTTATTCCATCCGGGCCCCTTGTTTGCCCCGCCGGATAACTTAAGTTATCATCCGACGGTGGCCCGGGGACATTTCGTCCCCTCGGTCCGTATCCCCCTGTAGAACGTAGGAAGTGTCGGGAACTGGTCAGGTAGAATGAAGCGGCTGCGGACCCTCTTCGGGATCGGCGTGGGGCTGGCGATCGTCGCCGGCGCCGGCTGGTACATCACCCAGAACGCCTCGGCGCCGCCGTCCCGCCAGGCTGGCCGCTTCGGCGCGGGCCAGCCGACCCCTGTCGGGCTGGCCACGGCGGCCAAGGGCGAAATCCCGGTGGTGCTGCGCGCGCTCGGCACGGTGACGCCGCTGCAGACCGTCAACGTCAAGACGCAGATCACCGGCCAGCTGGTGAAGGTCGACTTCAAGGAAGGCCAGATGGTGCAGAAGGGCGACCTGCTCGCCCTCGTCGACCCGCGGCCCTACGAGGTCGCCCTGCAGCAGGCGATCGGCCAGCAGCAGCGCGACGAGGCGCTGCTCAAGAACGCCCAGACCGACCTCGAACGCTACCGCAAGCTGGTGGCCCAGGACTCGATCGCCCGCCAGCAGCTCGACACCCAGCAGTCGCTGGTCCGCCAGTACGAGGCGGCGCTGGTGATCGACCAGGCCGCGGTCGACGCCGCCCGCCTCAACCTCGACTACACGCGCATCGTCGCGCCGATCACCGGCCGCATCGGCCTGCGCGGCGTCGATCCCGGCAACTTCGTGTCGATGGGCGACACCACGCCGATCTGCATCCTGATCCAGCTGCAGCCGATCTCGGTCGTCTTCACCATCCCCGAGGACGCGCTGCCGCCGGTCCGCGACCGGCTCAAGGCCGGCGCCCGCCTAGACGTCCGGGTGCTCGACCGCACGCAGAAGAACGAACTGGCGACCGGCCGCCTCGACACCCACGACAACGTCATCGACACCACGACCGGCACGGTGAAGCTGCGCGCCGTCTTCGACAACAAGGACGAGACGCTGTTTCCCAACCAGTTCGTCAACGTGCGCCTGCTGGTCGACACGGTGAAGGACGCGACCATCGTCCCGGTCGCCGCCATCCAGCGCGGCCAGCCCGGCACCTTCGTCTACCTCGCCAAGGCCGACGACACGGTCGAGATCCGCGTCGTCGAGCTCGGCCCGACCGACGGCGAGAAGATCCAGGTGGTGAGCGGCCTCAAGCCGGGCGACCAGGTCGTGGTCGACGGCACCGACCGCCTGCGCGACGGCGCCAAGATCCGCCGCCCTTCGGCCACGCCGCGCGCCTCCGCCGGCCCGCCGGTCGCGGCGGCGCCGCCGGAGGGCGCCCGGGAAGGCCAGCAGCAGCGCCGCCGCCCGCCGGGCGATGGCGCCGGCCCTCCCGCCCGGTCGACCCAGTAGGGCGGCCCGCGACATGAACCCGTCGCGGATCTTCATCGAGCGCCCGGTCGCGACCTCGCTGCTGATGGTCGCGCTGATGCTGGTCGGCGCCATCGCCTACCGCTTCCTGCCGCTGTCGGCGCTGCCCCAGGTCGACTACCCGACGATCCGCGTCCTGACCCTCTATCCCGGCGCCAGCCCCGAGGTCATGACGACCTCGATCACCGCGCCGCTCGAGCGCCAGTTCGGCCAGATGCCCGGCCTGACGCAGATGAGCTCGACCAGCTCGGCCGGCGCCTCGTCGATCGTGCTGCAGTTCGACCTCGGGCTCGGCCTCGACGTCGCCGAGCAGCAGGTCCAGGCGGCGATCAACGCGGCCTCCAACCTGTTGCCCTCCGACCTGCCGTCGCCGCCGATCTACGCCAAGATCAACCCGGCCGACGCGCCGGTCCTGACGCTGGCGGTGACCTCGAAGACCGAGCCGCTGACCAAGGTGCACGACCTCGTCGACACGCGGCTGGCGCAGAAGATCTCGCAGCTGCCGGGTGTCGGCCTGGTCAGCCTCGAGGGCGGCCAGAAGCCCGGCGTGCGCATCCGCGCCAACCCGACGGCGCTGGCCGCCTACGGGCTCAACGTCGACGACCTGCGCACCACGATCTCGACCGCCAACGTCAACACGCCCAAGGGCAACTTCGACGGCCGCGAGCGGTCCTACACGATCAACGCCAACGACCAGATCACCGACCCGGCGCTGTTCAAGGACCTGGTCGTGGCCTACCGCAACGGCGCGCCGGTCCGCCTGTCCGACGTCGCCACGGTCGAGGACGCGCAGGAGAACAACAAGCTGATCGCCTGGGCCAACACCACCCAGGCGGTGATCGTCAACGTCCGCCGCCAGCCCGGCGCCAACGTCATCGAGGTGGTCGACCGCATCAAGGCGCTGCTGCCGCAGCTGCGCGAGACGCTGCCGCGCTCGCTCGACGTCGCCGTGCTGACCGACCGCACGGTGACGATCCGCGCCTCGGTGCACGACGTCCAGGTCGAGCTGGCCTTCGCCGTCGTGCTGGTGGTCGCGGTGATCTTCCTGTTCCTCGGCGACTGGCGGGCGACCCTGATCCCCAGCCTGTCGGTGCCGCTGTCGCTGGTCGGCACGCTGGCGGTCATGTACCTGGCCGGCTACAGCCTCAACAACCTGTCGATCATGGCGCTCACCATCGCCACCGGCTTCGTGGTCGACGACGCCATCGTCATGATCGAGAACATCGCCCGCTACATCGAGCGCGGCGATCCGCCGAAGCAGGCGGCGCTCGACGGGTCGCGCCAGATCGCCTTCACCGTGGTGTCGCTCACCGTGTCGCTGATCGCCGTGCTGATCCCGCTCCTGTTCATGAGCGACGTGGTCGGCCGGCTGTTCAGCGAGTTCGCGGTCACCCTGTCGGTCACCATCCTGATCTCGGCGCTGGTGTCGCTGACCCTGGTGCCGATGATGTGCGCCCAGCTGCTGCGGCAACGCCCCGGCCCTGCTGGCGGCGCATCCGGCGCCACGCCGGCGCAGTCGCGCCACGAGGTCATGGGCACCGGCTGGTTCGCCGCCCTGGTGCGGCTCTACGACCGCGGGCTGGTCGTGGTGTTCCGCCACCAGGGCCTGACCCTGCTGGTCGCGGTCGGCACGGTGGTGCTGACGGTCTGGCTCTACGTCGTGATCCCCAAGGGCTTCTTCCCGGTGCAGGACACCGGCCTGATCCAGGCCGTCACCGAGGCGCCGCAGGCGGTGTCGTTCGAGGCGATGGCCGAGCGCCAGCGCCGGCTGGCCGAGGCGATCCTCGAGGATCCCGACGTCGAGAGCCTGTCGTCGTTCGTCGGCGTCGACGGCACCAACGCGACGCTGAATTCCGGCCGCATGCTGATCAACCTCAAGCCGCGCGAGCAGCGCCGGCTGAGCGCCGCGCAGGTCATCCGCCGCCTGCAGCGCGAGACCGCGTCGGTCGCCGGCATCACGCTCTACATGCAGCCGTCGCAGGACCTCACCATCGATTCGACGGTCAGCCGCACCCAGTACCAGTTCGTGCTGCAGAGCGTGCGGCCGGGCGACTTCGACGAGTGGGTGCCGCGGCTGCTCGACCGGCTGCAGCGCCTGCCCGAGCTGGCCGACGTCGCCACCGACATGCAGGGCAAGGGCCTGTCGCTGTTCATCCGCATCGACCGCGACGCCGCCGCGCGCTTCGGCATCACCGCCGCCTCGATCAACAACGTGCTGTACGACGCCTTCGGCCAGCGCATCGTCTCGACCGTCTACACCCAGTCCAACCAGTACCGCGTGATCTACGAGGTCGAGCCGTCGATGGGCCGCTCGATCGATTCGCTGGCCAACCTCTACCTGCCGGGCTCGGGCGGCAAGCAGGTGCCGCTGTCGGCGATCGCCACCTTCGAGGAGCGCCAGGCGCCGCTGCGCGCCGACCGGCTGGGCCAGTTCCCGTCGGCCACCATCTCGTTCAACCTGGCGCCGGGCTACGCGCTCGGCCAGGCGGTCGACGCCATCGTCGCGGCGCAGCGCGAGATCGGCATGCCGGCCTCGATCACCACGCATTTCCAGGGCGCGGCGCTGGCCTTCCAGAAGTCGCTCGACAGCCAGCTGCTGCTGATCCTCGCGGCGATCGTCACCGTCTACATCGTGCTCGGCGTGCTCTACGAGAGCTACATCCACCCGATCACCATCCTGTCGACGCTGCCCTCGGCCGGCATCGGCGCGCTGCTCGCGCTGATGATGGCCGGCTCCGACCTGACGGTGGTCGCGATCATCGGCATCGTGCTGCTGATCGGCATCGTGAAGAAGAACGCGATCATGATGATCGACTTCGCCCTCGATGCCGAGCGCAACGAGGGCAAGACGCCGCTCGAAGCCATCCACCAGGCCTGCCTGCTGCGCTTCCGGCCGATCCTGATGACCACCGTGGCGGCGCTGGTCGGTGCGCTGCCGCTGATGCTGGGCAGCGGCACCGGTTCGGAGCTGCGCTCGCCGCTCGGCATCACCATCGTCGGCGGCCTGATCGTCAGCCAGGTGCTGACGCTGTTCACCACGCCGGTGATCTACCTCGCCTTCGACCGGCTGGGCCGCCGCCTGCGCGGCGTGCCGCTCGACGCCCCGGCCAACCCGGCGGTGCGCGTCGCCGACGCCACGCCGGGCGAGAAGCCGCTGACATGAGGGCGCGGGCGTGAACCTCTCGGCCCCCTTCATCGCGCGGCCGGTGGCGACCACGCTGCTGACCATCGGGCTGGCGCTGGCCGGGCTGGTGGCGTTCTTCAAGCTGCCGGTGTCGCCGCTGCCCAAGGTCGACTTCCCGACCATCCTGGTGACCGCCAGCCTGCCCGGCGCGTCGCCCGAGACGGTGGCGACCAGCCTGACCACGCCGCTCGAGCGGGCGCTGGGCGCGATCGCCGGGGTCAGCGAGATCACCTCGACCAGCACCGTGGGCAATGCCCGGATCGTGCTGCAGTTCGACCTGTCGCGCGACATCGAGGGCGCGGCGCGCGACGTGCAGGCGGCGATCAACGCGGCGCGCATGGAGATGCCCAGCGACCTGCCGACCAACCCGCAGTATCGCAAGCTGAACCCCGCCGACGCGCCGGCCTTCGTGCTGGCGGTGACCTCGAACACGCTGGGCCCGGGGCGGCTGTTCGACGCCGCCTCGAACGTGCTGCAGCAGAAGCTCAGCCAGGTGACCGGCGTCGGCCAGGTGTCGCTGGGCGGCAGTTCTCTGCCGGCGGTGCGGGTCGAGATCAACCCGACGGCGCTCAACAAGTACCGGATCGGGCTGGAAAGCGTGCGCGCCGCGCTGGCGGCGGCCAACGCCAACTCGCCGAAGGGCGCGCTGGAGATCGGCGACCGGCGGTTCCAGATCTATTCCAACGACCAGGCCAGCACCGCCGCCGAGTACCGCTCGCTGATCATCGCGTGGCGCAACGGCGGCCCGGTGCGCCTGTCGGACGTCGCCGAGGTGATCGACAGCCAGGAGAACATCCGCAACGAGGGCCAGGCCAACGGCAAGCGCTCGGTGCTGGCCATCGTCTACCTGCAGCCCAACGCCAACGTCATCGAGACGGTCGACGCGATCCGCGCCCTCTTACCGGAGCTGCAGGCGGCGCTGCCCAACGACGTCGACCTGCAGGTCGTGGCCGACCGCACCGTGACCATCCGGGCCTCGCTCAAGGAGGTCGAGACGGCGCTGCTGGTCAGCATCGTGCTGGTCGTGCTGGTGACCTTCGCCTTCCTGCGCTCGGCCCGGGCCGGCTTCGTCGCCGCGGTCGCCGTGCCGGTGTCGCTGGCCGGCACCTTCGGCGGCATGTACCTGCTGGGCTACAGCCTCAACAACCTGTCGCTGATGGCGATGGCGATCGCCGCCGGTTTCGTGGTCGACGACGCCATCATCGTGCTCGAGAACGTGTCGCGCCACATCGAGTCGGGCATGTCGCGGGTCGACGCGGCGCTGCGCGGCGCCCGCGAGGTTGGCTTCACGGTGGTGTCGATGAGCGTGTCGCTGATCGCCGTGTTCATCCCGATCCTGCTGATGGGCGGCATCGTCGGAAGGCTGTTCCGCGAGTTCGCGGTGACGCTGTCGATCGCCATCCTGGTCTCGATGGTGGTGTCGCTCACCACCACGCCGATGATGTGCGCCTGGGTGCTGCGGCCGCATGACACCCGGGCCGAGGGCCGGTTCGCGCGCTGGAGCGAGCGCGGCTTCGCCGCCCTGCAGCGGCTCTACGGCGCCAGCCTGCGGGTGGTGCTGCGCCACAAGCTGCTGACCATCCTGGTGTTCCTCGCGACGGTGATCCTGAACGTCGACCTCTACGTGACGATCCCCAAGGGCTTCTTCCCGCAGCAGGACACCGGCCGCATCGTCGGAGGCATCCGCGCCGACCAGAGCATCTCCTTCCAGGCGATGCGCCGGAAGTTCCGCCAGTTCATGGAGATCGTTCGCCAGGACCCGGCAATCGAGAGCGTCGCGGGCTTCACCGGCGGCTTCTCGACCAACTCCGGCTTCATGTTCGCGACCCTGAAGCCGCTGTCGGAGCGCAAGATCTCGGCCGACCAGGTGATCGCCCGGCTGCGGCCCAAGCTCGCCCAGGTGCCGGGCGCCCAGCTCTTCCTGCAGTCGGTGCAGGACATCCGGGTCGGCGGCCGGCAGGGCAACGCGCAGTACCAGTTCACGCTGCAGGCCGATTCGCTGCCCGACCTCTACACCTGGGGGCCGCGGCTGGTCGAGGCGCTGCGTCAGGACCAGTCGGTCATCACCGACGTCGATTCGGACCAGCAGCAGAAGGGCCTGCAGGTCGACCTGACGATCGACCGCGACGCCGCGGCGCGGCTCGGC
>JAIUOX010000041.1 GCA_020160955.1 Pseudomonadota bacterium | reverse complement strand
ATCGGCCGGTCCTCGCAGTCGATCTCGTGCGACGACGGCAGCCACTCCGGCCACGACTTCGGGTTGGTGACGTAGTCGAAGATCTTCTCCGCCGGGGCGGCGATCACGATGCTGTTGCTGTGCTTGAACGGAACGGTGGTCATGCGTTTTCTCCCGCTCCCTGAATGCCCGAAATGCGCGCGCCGCGCCACGTGCTGGCGCTCGCCCGGAAGCGGGTGCGGAACCAGCGCGAGAAGGCGCTGAGCGAGGAAAAGCCCAGCATGTCGGCCAGCGTCGACAGTCGCCGCTCGCGGCTGGGCAGGCTTCGGGTCACGATCTCGACGCGCACGGCGTCGACGATCTGCGAGTAGGTGAGGTTCTCGGCGGCGAGCCGCCGGTGCAGCGTGCGGCGGTCGACCGACAGCTGCGCGGCGACGTGGTCGACGGTGCAGCGGCCGCTGCCCAGCTGCAGCCGGACGAGTTCGCGGACCTTGTCGGCGGTGCTGGCGTGCGGCCGGCCGAGCAGGGCGTCGAGGTGCTGCCGGGCATAGCGCGCCAGCATCGGGTCGGAGGCGGGGATCGCGCGGTCGAGGTCGCGCGAGTCGCAGACGATGCCGTTGAACTCCTGGTCGAACGAGAGGCGGCCGCCGAAGAAGCGGCGATGGGTCTCGCGCCGCGTCGGCGCGGCGTGGGCGAAACAGACCAGCGGCCGCCACGACGGGCCGAGCAGAGAGCGCAGCACGCGGTAGAGCACGCCGACCGTCAGGTCGACGCCCTGGCGCACCGGCACGGGCCGGTCGACCTTGATCTCGGCGCTGACCACGGCCTCGCCGTCCCGTTCCTCCAGCCGCAGGTCGAGCGCCTCGTTGTGCAGGCGGATGTAGCGGATCAGCGAACGCAGCGCGTGGCGCACCGTTGGCTCCTGCTGCACCAGCAGGCCGACCGGGCCGAGCACCGACAGGGTGCGGGTCTCGGCGAGGCGCAGGCCGAAATCCTCGGCGCCCGACTGCTCGGCCGACCGTTCCAGGAGCTTGCGCAGCGCGCCGGCCGGCAGGCGGATGTCGGGATCCTCGAGACAGCGCCGGTTGATGCCGCACGCCGCCAGCAGCCGCGCCGGATCGAGCCCGCAGGCGCGGGCGATCTCGGGGTACGAGGTCAGGCAGGCGCTGCGGATCAGGTCGGTCATGGTTTCCGGGGTCCCGTCCCGAAATGTCAAACGCCTGTCCCCGATTGTCAAATCTGCGGGAGGGCACCCGGGTAGGAAGGGGACAGAGCCGGATCCAATACCGAGCCGCGAGGAAATGCCCATGTCCGTGATCGCCGCGCCGTCGAGCTTTGCGCCCGCCGCTTCGGGCCGAGACACCTGGTTGGTGCCGAAGCGCCAGGCCTGGTTCGCCTTCGTCATGGCGTTCCTGCTGATGACGCTCGACTTCGTCGACCGCCAGATCGTCGTCTCGATGTTCCCGGTGCTGAAGAGCGAGTGGCAGCTGACCGACAAGCAGCTGGGCGCGCTGGTGTCCTCGGTCTCGATCACCATCGCCCTCTTTTCCTTCCCGATCGCGATCCTGTCCGATCGCTGGAGCCGGGTGAAGAGCATCGCGGTGATGGCCGGCGTCTGGAGCCTCGCCACGATCGCCTGCGGCCTGACGCGCAACTACGCGCAGCTGCTGGCGGCGCGCGCGGCGATCGGCCTCGGCGAGGCGGGCTACGGCGCCGCCGGCGGCGCGCTGCTCACCAGCATGTTCCCCGCCAACCGCCGCGCCACCGTCGTCTCGGGCTTCCTCGCCGCGGCGTCGATCGGCTCGGTGCTGGGCGTCGTGCTGGGCGGCGTGATCACGGCGCGCTGGGGCTGGCAGACGGCCTTCGGCATCGTCGGCATTCCGGGCCTGGTCCTCGCCATCGGCTTCCTGTGGGTGCGTGACTATCGCACCGTGCCGCTGGTCGACCGCGACGCCACCCGCATGGGCGCCCGCGCCGCCTTCCTGTCCTTGTTCCGGCCGCGCTCGGCGGTAGCGGCCTACTTCGGCGGCGCCCTGCAGCTGGTCGCGGTGTCGACCCTGCTGGTCTGGCTGCCGAGCTACCTCAACCGCAGCCACGGCCTGTCGGTCGAGCAGTCGGGCCTGCGCGCCGCGGTCGTCGTGCTGCTGGGCAGCGTCGGCGTCGTGTTCTGGGGTTACGTCGCCGACCGGCGCGCCGCCGCCGACCCGCGCGCCAAGATGCTGGTGCCGGCCGCCGCGCTGGTGATCGGCGGCCTGGTCCTGTCGTTCGCCTTCGGCTTCGTGGCCGACGCCTCCACCCAGTTCGCCCTCGTCGCCGTCGGCGGCTTCCTGGTCACCGCCGCGTCGGGCTCGGTGCCGTCGGTCGCCATCGACGTCATCCATCCCGGCCTGCGCGCCACCGCGGCCGCCATGGTGGCGGTCGTGCAGAACCTGTTCGGCCTCGCGGCCGGCCCGCTGATCGCCGGCGCGCTGTCGGATGCCTTCGGCCTCGGCGTCGCGCTGGCGATCATGCCGCTCTTCTGCCTCGCGTCGGCCGCCGTGCTGGCGCTCGGCGCCCGCGCCTATCCCGCCGATCTTGCCCGCGCCGAGGCCCTGCCGGCCGCGGTGCGGGCCGCCTGAGGAGACGATCATGACCGACACGACCATCGCGACCCCGGTCACCGACCGGCTGCGCGCCACCGGCAACTTCAACCCGGCCTGGAAGGAAATGGCCGAGCTCGACCCGGTGTGGCTCGAGAAGTTCCTCGACATGGGCATCAAGCCGATGGCGTCGGGCGTGCTCGATCCCAAGACGCTGGAGTTCCTGGCCATCGCCGTCGACGCGTCGTGCACCCACCTCTACGCGCCGGGCGTGCGCCGCCACATCCGCCGCGCCCTCGAGCTCGGCGCGACCCGCGAGGAGATCCTCGCCGTCCTCCAGTGCGTCGCCGTGCTGGGCATCCATTCCTGCGCCCTCGGCGTGCCGATCCTCGTCGAGGAACTGGCCGCGCACGAGGCGAAGAAGGCGTCCGCGTAACCCCGTCCCGTTCCCGAAAGACACAGGAGACAACCATGAACTTCCTCGACGATTCGCTGCTGCCCGAGAACCAGGAGAAGCTGGTCATCCAGGTCGCACCCTACGGCCCCGAGTTCCTGCCGGGCGATTCCGACGACATCCCGGTGACCATGGACGAGCAGGTCCAGAAGGCGGTCGACTGCTACAACGCCGGCGCCTCGGTGCTGCACGTCCATTGCCGCGAGGCCGATGGCAAGGGCTCCAAGCGCCTGTCGATGTTCAACGAGATGCTGGCCCGGCTGCGCGCCGCGGTGCCGAAGATGGTGCTGCAGGTCGGCGGCTCGATCTCCTTCGCGCCGGAGAGCGAGGGCGCCGAGGCGAAGTGGCTGAACGACGATACCCGCCACATGCTGGCCGAGCTGGATCCCAAGCCGGACCAGGTGACGATCGCCATCAACACCAACCAGATGAACGTCTGCGAGCTGCTGACCGCCGACGACGTGGCCGGCACCTCGCTCGCCCTGCCGCCGTACCAGGAAGCGTTCCGCGAGATGTGGATCCCGTCGGGTCCGGCTTTCGTCGAGGAGCACCTGAAGCGCCTGCAGGCGGCGGGCATCCAGGTCCACTTCATGCTGGGCGACGCGGGCCAGCTCGAAACCGTCGAGCGCCTGGTCCGCCGCGGCGTCTACAAGGGCCCGCTGGTGCTGAACTGGGTGGCGATCGGCGGCGGCGCCGACGGTCCGAGCCCGTACAACATGATGGAGTTCATCCGCCGCGTGCCGGACGGTGCCGTGCTGACGCTCGAGGCCCTGATGCGCAACGTCCTGCCGATCAACACCATGGCGATCGCCATGGGCCTGCACGTGCGGGTCGGCATCGAGGACAACCTGTGGGGCCGCAAGGGCGAGCGCATCACCTCGGTGCAGCAGGTCGAGCAGATGGTCCGTATCTCGCGCGAGCTGCACCGCGAGGTCGCCTCGGGTGAGGATGCGCATCGCATCTACCAGATCGGCACGCAGTACAAGACCGTCGACGAGACGCTGGCGAAGCTGGGCTGGGCGCCAAACCGCCGCCCCGGCGAGCGCGGCGTGCCGCTGGCGGTGCCGGCATCGACCAAGCCGGTGCGCCGCGCGGCCTAGAGGCCCTCGAGCACGGAATCGGCCTCGGCGAGGCAGGCCGCCTGGCGTTCCTTCGACCAGGCGGCCAGCGTGCGATAGGGCATGGCCAGCCGCGGGTTGCCTTCGAGCACCCCGCGGTTGCGGATCAGGAACGCCCAGTAGAGGCGATTGAACGGACAGGCCTTCGGGCCTGTCTTCTGCTTCACGTCGTAGGCGCAGCCGCGGCAGAAGTCGGACATGCGGTCGATGTAGGCACCCGACGCGGCGTAGGGCTTCGACGCCATGCGGCCGCCGTCGGCGAAGGTCGCCATGCCGAGCGTGTTGGGCATCTCGACCCACTCCAGCGCATCGGCGTAGACCGCGAGGTACCAGCGCTCGATCTGTTCGGGCGCGACACCCGCCAGCAGCGCGAAGTTGCCGGTCACCATCAGGCGCTGGATGTGATGCGAGTAGGCGTGGTCGCAGGTCATCGCGACGGCCTGGGCGACGCAGCGCATGTCGGTGTCGCCGGTCCAGTAGAAGTCGGGCAGGGGGCGCGAGGCATTCAGGCGGTTGGACGCGGCGTAGTCCGGCATCAGGGTCCAGTAGACGCCGCGCACGTATTCCCGCCAGCCGAGGATCTGCCGCACGAAGCCCTCGACGGCGTTGATCGGCGCGCGGCCGTCGCGCCACGCCGTCTCGGCGGCGGCGCAGACCTCGCGTGCCGAGAGCAGGCCGAGGTTCAGCGCCGGCGCCAGCAGCGAGTGGAACAGGAAGGGAGCCCCGGCCTTCATCGCGTCCTGGTAGTCGCCGAACCGCGGCAACGCGGAGTCGACGAAGTCGGCGAGCGCCGCGAGCGCCTCGGTGCGCGTGACCGGCCAGCCGAACGCGTCGAGGGTGCCGAAGTGGTCGGGAAAGCGCGCCTCGACCAGCGCCATCACCTCCCGCGTCACGGCGTCCGGCGCGAAGCGGCGCCGCGTCGGCACGGGCAGGTCCGGCGGCAGCCGCTTGCGGTTCTCCGGGTCGAAGTTCCAGGCGCCGCCGGCCGGCTGGTCGCCGTCCATCAGCACGCCGTGCTCGCGACGCAGCTCGCGATAGAAGTGTTCGAGCCGCCAGGTACGGCGGCCGCGGGCCCATTTCTCGAAACGGGCGCGGCTGGCGTAGAAGCGCGTGTCGGCCCGGATCTCGACCGGTCGCCCCAGCCGGGTCGACCAGGTCTCGATGGCCTGCTGCACCCGCCATTCGCCGGGCTCGGTGACGACGACCCTCTCGACCCGGTGCCGCTGCAGGGCGCGGGCCACCTCGCCATCGAAGCTGCCCGTGTTGGCGGGATCGTCGAGCCGCACGTAGTCGACGCGGATCCCGGCCGCCGCCAGGTCGGCCGCGAAGTGCCGCATCGCCGACAGGAACAGGACCAGCTTCTGCTTGTGATGGCGGACGTAGGTCGCTTCCTGCGCGACCTCCATCATCAGCACGACGTCGTGCTCGCGATCGAGATCGGCCAGCGTCGGCAGGTCCGCGGAGAGCTGGTCGCCGAGGACGACGCGCAGGACGCTCATCGCGCGACCGCCGTCGCCGGCGCCTTGCGCGCCGCGCCGCGGCAGCGGTCGGAGCAGTACTTCACGGACTCCCAGTCGCGCGCCCACTTGCGCCGCCACGCGAAGGGCCGCTGGCAGGCGGCGCAGGCCTTGGTCGGCAGGTCGGCCTTCTTGCGCATCTTCGCCATGGACTCACCACGGGACCGGCGCACCGCGCCAGTCGAAGAAGCCGCCGCTGTCGCCCGGCGCGAGACCGTCCAGCACGGCCAGCAGGTGGCGCGCCGCGTCGGCCGGGGCGTGGACCTCGGCGCCGGTGCGCGTGAAGGGGGCCGAGAGCGGGGTGGCGACGGTGCCGGGGTGCAGCGCCACGCAGAGGGCTTGCGGCGCGCGGCGCGCCAACTCGATCGAGGCGGTGCGCACCAGCTGGTTCAGCGCCGCCTTCGATGCCCGGTAGGCGTACCAGCCGCCCAGCCGGTTGTCGCCGATCGAGCCGACCCGTGCCGACAGCGTGGCGAAGGCCGCCTTGCCGCTGCGCGGCAGGCGCGGCAGCAGGTGCTTCATCAGGAGTGCCGGACCGATCGCGTTGACGGCGAAGGCGCGGGCCAGCGTCGCCGCGTCGAGGTCGCGCCAGCTCTTCTCCGGCTGAGCGCCCAGCCAGCCGGTGGCGTCGAGCGCCAGCCGGATTTCGCCCGCCGCGGTGGCGTGGTCGACGGCGCGGGCCAGGCTCGCCTCGTCGGCGAGGTCGATCGCCGGATCGGTGGCGCGGCCGAAGCCGAGAACGGCGCGGAAGTGACCGGCCTGCTCGAGCGCGGCGACCAGCGCCGCGCCGATGCCGCCGGTCGCGCCGAACACGACGGCGACCCCGGCCCGGTCGAACGACGCGACCATCAGCCCAGGTTGAACGTGACGCAGGTCACGAAGATGGCGGCGTTGGCGGTCGGTTCCGGCATGCTCGGCGTCGCGTGTCCCTTCGACGGGGTCTTACGCGGCGCGCGGATCGACGGATCAGGCCAGGATCAGCAGCCAGGCGGCGGCGATCGCCATCGTCGCCAGCGACACCGGCAGGCCGGCGATCGAGAATTCCGACAGCGAGATCGGCGCGCCGGCCTTGGCGGCTTCCTCGGAGGCGATGATGCCGGCCAGGCTGCCGAACACCACCACGTTGCTGGCCAGGCCGGTGCCCAGCGCCAACGCGGCGCCGGCCAGTTCCGGGTTGGCGCTGGTGACGTAGGGCACCACCAGCATGACGGCCGGGTTGTTGCCGACGATGTCGCTCAGCACGCCGATCACGACCAGCAGCGTCATCGGGTGCAGCAGGTCGACGCCGGCCGCGACCAGGTCGGTCATCGCGCGCTGCGGCAGGCCGGTGGTGGCGAAAGCCGCGTTCACGACGAACAGCCCGCCGAGCAGGATCAGCAGGTCGCCGTCGACGTGCTTCATCACGTTGGACGCGGCGATGCGCCGGTTGAGCAGCAGTACCGCGGCCGCCGCCAGCGCCACGAGGTGACGGGGCCAATCGGTCAGGCTGAAGGCCGCGACCACGGCGACCGTGACCAGCGCGGCCTTGGCGGTCTCGGCCATGTCGAGCGGCGGCGGCGCCTCCGCCGGACCGGCCGCGCCGGCCGGCCCGCCGTTGGCCTGCCAGCGATGCCGGTACAGCACGATCAGCACGGCCCAGATCACCGGCAGCGACAGGATGGCGGGGACCAGCGCGCCTTTCATGAAGCCGACGAACGACAGGTGCAGCCCCTCGGCGATGATCATGTTCTGCGGACTGCCGATGATCGTGCCGGCCGAGCCGGCGTTGGCGGCAAAGGCGAAACCCAGCAGGAACGGCGTCGGGTTCAGTCCGCGGGCCTGGCAGAGGCTGACCAGCAACGGCACCATGGCGACCACGACGACGTCGTTGGTCAGCAGCGACGACAACACGCCAGACGTCACGATCATGACCGCCAGCAGGGCCCGCGGGCTGAGGTCGAGCGTGGCGGCGCGGACGGCCACCCAGGCGTAGAAGCCCGACACCGAGAAGGCGCCCGACACGATCATCAGGCCGAACAGCAGGGCGATGGTCGGAAAGTCGATCGCCGCCCACGCGGCCTGGCTGCTGATCTTGCCGAACACCAGCATGGCGATTCCGCCCAGCAGGGCGGCGCCGGTGCGGTCGACGCGGAAGCCCGGCAGGCGGCCGAGTGCCATCGCGAGGTAGGTCGCGAGGAAGATGCCCAGGGTGATGGCCACGACGAGGCTCCTCGAACGGTCGGTCGACGCTCCCTCACCTATAGCATCAACGCTCCCGAAAGGATGGCCAGAAGGCAGGGCTCGATGTAGCCTCCGGGCCGGGGAGAGACGTCGAGACTTGGGAGGCATCAAGGTGATCAGCCGTCGTTCGCTGATCGGCACTGTCGCGGCGGCCAGCGTGCTGCCGCAGGCGAGCCGGGCGCAATCCTTCCCGTCGAAGCAGGTTCGCCTGATCGTCGGCTTCGCCGCCGGCGGTGGCGGCGACATCGTGGCCCGCGTGCTGGCGCAGGAGCTGACGCGCGGCGGCCTGTCGGTGCTGGTCGACAACAAGCCGGGGGCTGGCGGCAACGTCGCCACGCGCGAGGCGCTGCGCGCGCCGGCCGACGGCCACACCATCCTGCTGGCCAACGTCGGCATGCTGGCGGTCAATCCCTACGCCATGAAGGATGTCGGCTACGACCCGCAGACCGACATCGCGCCGGTCTGCCTCGCGGTCGATTTCTCGAACGTGCTGGTGGTCCATCCCAGCGTGCCGGCCAAATCGCTGGCCGAGTACCTCGTGCTCGCCAAGCGCCCCGAGGGCATGGATTACGGTACCTCCGGCGTCGGCGGCGCCGGTCATCTCGCCGGCGAACTGCTGAAGGCCCGCAGCGGCGCGCGGCTCAACCACGTGCCGTTCCGCGGCGGCGGCCCGGCGATGAACGACCTCGTGGCGGGCCACGTGCCGTCGCTGATCGCCAGCGCGCCGACCTCGACCGGGTTCATGCGCGAGGGCCGCATCCGCGCCCTCGCCGTCACCGGGCCCAAGCGCTCGCCGTTCGATCCCGACATCCCGACGATCGCCGAGCAGGGCTTCCCGGGCTACGCCGCGACCAACTGGTACTGCGTCGTGGTGTCGTCGAAGACGCCGCCCGACCTAGTCGTGGCCCTCAACGGCCTCTTCAACAAGGCGCTGGCCGCGCCGGAGGTGCGCGCGGCCTATGCCCAGCAGGGCATGGAGACGCTGGGCGGCACCCAGGCCGAGGCCGCCGCGCACATCGCGCGCGAGACCGAGGTCTGGAAGAAGGTCATCGCCGACGCCAACATCCGGATGGAATAGAGAGTTCGAGGAGTAGAGAGATGTCCCGCCCCATGCCGGCCTGGCGTTCGCTGATGTTCGTCCCGGTGCTGTCGGAACGGTTCCTGGCCAAGGCCCACACCCGCGGCGCCGACGCGATCATCCTCGACCTCGAGGATTCGATCCTGCCGACCCACAAGGACGCCGCGCGCGCCGCCCTGGCGGCGGCCGTGCCGCGCGTCGCGCAGGCGGGCGCCGATGTCACGGTCCGCATCAATCGGCCGCTCGAGCTGGCGGTGCCCGATATCGCTGCCGCCGTGATGCCCGGCGTCGCGGCGCTGATGCTGCCCAAGGTGATGGGGCCGGAACACGTGCGGCTGCTGGCCGAGGTGGTGGCCGAGCGCGAGCGCGTGCTCGGCATGGAGATCGGCCACACCCGCTTCCTGGTGCTGATCGAATCGCCGGCCGCCCTGCCGCACCTGTTCGCCATCGCCGCCGAGCCGCGCATGGCCGGCATGTCGGTCGGCGGCGAGGACATGGCCACCGAGCTCGGCGCCATCCCGTCGGCCGACAGCAACTACGTCTTCGCGATGCACGGGCTGGCGGCCTGCCGCGCCGCCGGCATCCTGCCGATGGGCTCGATGGGCCAGCTGGCCAAGATCGACGACCTCGACTCGTACCGCGCCGGGCTGAAGCGCGGCCGGGCGCTCGGTTTCACCTCGGCGTCCTGCATCCATCCCGCGCACGTGCCGATCATCAACGAGGAATACGGCGCCTCCGACGCCGAGATCGACCGCGCCCGCCGGTTGATCGCCGCCTTCGACGCCGCGGTGGCGGCCGGGGAGGGCGCGGTCGCCTTCGAGGGCAGCATGATCGACCTGCCGGTCGTGATCCGGGCCCGCCGCCTGCTCGAGCGGGCCGCCTCCTGGAAGAAGTCCGCCGCCTAGAAGATTGCCAAGTCGCGTCGACGGCCCCTACAGTCCGCGAGGAGAAACAGCCAAACGGGGCCTGCCATGAAGGACGTCGGTCGTCGCCAGGTCGTCTCGCTGATGGGAGGGGCCGCTGCGGCGACCCTCGCCGGTCCCGCCTTCGCGCAGGCCGAACCGCCCAAGCCGGCCCAGCTGGTGGTCAACCATTCCGGCGGCTCGATGGGCACCGCCATGCGCAAGGCCTTCTTCAACGGCTTCGAGAAGAAGTACGGCATCCGCGTCGTCGAGACGAGCCCGGTCGATTTCGGCAAGCTCCGGGCGATGGTCGACTCGGGCAACGTCGAGTGGGACCTGACGGAGATCGGCGGCCAGGACGCGATCCGCGCCGGCAAGGCGAACCTGCTGGAGAAGGTCGACGACAAGATCGTCGATCGCTCGAAGTACCCGGCGACGGCGCGCAATCCCTACGTCTTCGCGTCCTCGGTCTACACGACGATCATCGGCTACCGCACCGACGTCTTCAAGAATGGCAGCCAGCCCAAGACCTGGGCCGACTGGTGGGACGTCAAGAAGTTCCCGGGCGCGCGCTCGATGCGCAACCATCCGACCGACAACCTCGAGTTCGCCCTGCTCGCCGACGGCGTGCCCAAGGACAAGATCTACCCGATCGACTTCGACCGGGGCTTCCGCAAGCTCGACCAGATCAAGCCGCACATCACCGTGTGGTGGTCGACCGGCCAGCAGCCGGCGCAGTTGCTGCTCGACAAGGAAGTCGTGCTGGCGACCGGCTGGAACGGTCGCTTCTACGACATCATCAAGAAGGGGGCTCCGGTCGCCATCGAGTGGAACGAGGGCGCCCTGAAGCAGGGCAGCTTCGCCATCCCGCGTGGCGCCAAGAGCCCCTACTGGGCCAACAAGATGCTGGCCGAGCTGGCGGTCCCGCAGCAGCAGGCGGTCTATGCCTCCGAACTCGGCTACCCCGGCCTCAACCTCGAATCGCTGAACTTCGTCGACGCCAAGGTGCGGCCCTACCTGCCGACCCAGTACATCGACCAGCAGTTCTGGATCAGCGACGAGTGGTACGCCGAGAACGGCACCAAGGCGGCGGAGCTGTGGAACGCCTGGATGCTGAAGAAGGCGTGAGCGACTCGGCTTCGTCGGAACTCCTGATCGAGGGAGTGACCAAGCGCTTCGGCGAGGTCGTGGCGCTCGACGGCGTTTCCCTGAAGGTCGCCCGCGGGGAATTGCTGACCATCCTGGGACCCAGCGGGTCGGGCAAGACGACCCTGCTCAAGGTCGTGGCCGGCTTCGAGACCCCCGATGCCGGCTCGGTGCGGGCCGGCGACAGCGACATCACCGCCCTGCCGCCGGCCCGGCGCGACATCGGCATGGTGTTCCAGAACTACGCGCTGTTCCCCCATCTCACGGTCCACGGCAACGTCGCCTTCCCGCTGGAGATGCGCAACGTGCCGCGCGCCGAGATCGAGCGCCGGGTCGCCGAGGCGCTGGCGACCGTGGAGCTCGACGGCTACGGCCAGCGGTTGCCGCGCCAGCTGTCGGGCGGCCAGCAGCAGCGCGTGGCGCTGGCCCGCGCCATCGTCTTCAATCCCCGCCTGCTGCTGCTCGACGAGCCGTTCGGCGCCCTCGACCGCAAGCTGCGCGAGACCATGCAGCTGGAAGTGCGCCGCCTGCAGCGCAAGCTCGGCCTGACGACCATCTTCATCACCCACGACCAGGAAGAGGCGCTGGTCCTGTCCGACCGCATCGCGGTGATGAACCGCGGCACCATCCAGCAGGTCGCGACCACGACCGAGATCTACGAGCGGCCGGCCAACGATTTCGTCGCCGACTTCGTGGGCGAGAGCAACCTGTTCCACGGCTCGGTCAGCGCGCCGGGCGAGGTGACGGTCGATGGCGGACGCCGGATCGCGGTGCCGCCGGGCACGGCGGTCGGCCAGCGCGTCGGCCTGCTGATGCGGCCCGAGCGTTTCGCGCCCGGTGGCGTCAACCGCTTCGCGGGCGCCGTCGTCGAGTCGGTCTATCTCGGCACCGCCTTCAAGCTGCGGCTGGCCTGCGACGACGGCATGGAACTGCTGGTGCGACAGCCGGCGCGCGGGCCGCTGCCGGTGCCGGGCGCCCGGCTGGAGGTCGCGATCGACCCGGATGCCATCCATGTTTTCCAGTAGCCGGCCGTGGCCGGCGCTGCCGGCGTTCCTGCTGCTCCTCGTCTTCTTCCTGTTTCCCGTGGCGCGCATGCTGGCCTTCAGCCTCGAGGGCGGTACGCTCGACTGGTACGCCAAGGCGCTCGGCGAGGGGCTGTACCTGCGCGTCATGTGGAACACGTTCGAGATCGCCCTGCTGGTGACCGCGTGCTGCCTGCTGCTCGGCTACCCGGTGGGCTTCCTGATGGCGACCACGACGCCGTTCTGGGCGACGCTGGGGTTCATCTTCGTGCTGCTGCCGCTGTGGACCTCGGTCCTCGTACGCACCTACGCCTGGATGGTCCTGCTGGGACGCAACGGCGTCATCAACCGGACATTGATGGAGTCGGGCCTGACCAGCGACCCGATCCCGATGCTGCACAATTTCAGCGGCGTGCTGATCGGCATGGTGCACGTCCTGCTGCCCTACATGGTGCTGCCGGTCTACGGCGCGGTACGCCGGGTCGATCCGTCTGTGGTGGCGGCGGCGGCCGGGCTGGGCGCCTCGACAGGACGGATCTTCTGGCGCGTCTACCTGCCGCTGACCCTGAACGGCATCTTCGCCGGGTCCGTGCTGGTCTTCGTGCTGTCGCTCGGCTTCTTCATCACGCCGGCGCTGCTCGGTGGCGGCCGCGTCATGATGATCGCCGTGCTGATCGAGCAGCAGGTGCGCGAGGCGCTGAACTGGCCCTTCGCCGCCGCCCTGTCGGCGGTCCTGCTGGCGGCGACCCTGGCGGTCTACGCCATCGCCCAGCGGCTGGGCGGGCAGGGGGCCCGGTCGTGACGCGCTCGCCCGGCCGGCGCCTGCTCGCCGCGACGGTGGGCGTGATCTACTTCTTCCTGATGCTGCCGCTGCTCGTGGTGTTCCCGATCTCTCTGAGTTCGGCGCCCTACCTGCAGTTCCCGCCGCCCGGCCTGTCGTGGCAGTGGTACGAGCGTTACCTCGACGATCCGCAGTGGATCGACGCCACCTGGCGCTCGATCACCGTCGGCTGCGGCACGGCGGCGCTGGCGCTGCTGCTCGGCGTGCCGCTGGCCTTCAGCCTGGTGCGCGGCCGTTTCCGCGGGCGCGCCCTGGTCGATCGCCTCGCGCTGGCCCCGATGATCGTGCCGACCATCATCCTGTCGGTGTCGGTCTACGGCATCTTCGCCAAGCTGAAGCTGATCGGCACCTGGTACGGGCTGGTGCTGGCCCACACGGTGCTGGCGCTTCCCTTCGTGGTGCTGGTCCTGTCGGCCGGCCTGCGCGACTTCGATCGCGCGCTCGAGCAGGCGGCGGAGGGGCTGGGCGCCAGCCGCTGGCGGACGCTGGCCCGCGTGACGTTGCCGTTGCTGCGCCCCAGCCTGGTCTCGGCCGGGCTGCTCGCCTTCATCTCGTCGTTCGACGAGCTGGTCGTCGCGCTGTTCCTCGCCGGCACCAACATGACGCTTCCCAAGAAGATGTTCGACAATATCCTGATGGAGATCGATCCGACGATCGCCGCCGTGTCGGTGATCCAGATCCTGCTGGTATCGATCGTCCTCGTCCTGATCGGCCGGTTCGGCCGGGGACTGCGGGACAGCGCGCGCTAGGAGGACGGCATGGCCGAGTCGGTGTTCCACAAGGACTTCAAGGCGATGCCGTGGTGGTGGGAGTGGTGGCATCCCAACACCGAGCTGTCACAGGACCCGCCGCGCAAGACCGACGTGCTGGTGGTCGGCGCCGGCTATGGCGGCCTGTCGACAGCGCTCGAGCTCGCCCGCTCGGGCGTCGAGGTCACGGTTCTGGAGCGCGGCGCCTTCGGCGACGGCGCCAGCACGCGCAACGGCGGTGGCGTCAGCGGCGGCACGACGCTCGGCAAGGGATTCTCCGGCAAGGGCGTGCGGTCCGATCCCGAGGAGTGGAAGAAGGTGATGGCGCGCATGCTGAGCGACGCCGCCGACTCGCTCACCCAGGTCGAGACCGTCATCCAGCGCGAGAAGATCGATTGCCATTGGCGCATGAGCGGCCGCTTCAGCGGCGCCTTCACGCCACGGCACTATGCCGAGCAGGCGGCCAAGGTCGCCACCTACAACGCCGAGGCCGCGCTCGGCACCTACATGGTCCCGCGCGAGCGCCAGCGCGAGGAGATCGCCTCGGACTACTACTACGGTGGCATGGTCGTGGAGCGCACGGGCCAGCTGCACCCGGCGCTGTACTACGGCGGCCTGCTGCAGGCGGCCCACCGGGCCGGCGCGCGGCTGTGCGCCAACTGCGACGCCGAGAAGATCGAGCGCAAGGGCCGCGAGGCCGGCGGCGGCTTCACCGTGCTGACCAGCAAGGGCCCGATCGAGGCGCGCGAGGTGGTGATCGCCACCAACGGCTACACCGGCGACCTCACGCCGACCCTGAAGCGCCGCCTGGTGCCGGTGGCGAGCCACATCATCGCCACCGAGGAACTGCCCGAGGACCTCGTCCGCAGCCTGATCCCCAAGGGGCGGGTGGTCAGCGATACCAAGCGGGTGCTCTGCTACTACCGGCGCTCGCCCGACGACAAGCGCGTGATCTTCGGCGGCCGCGCCCGCTTCACGCAGGTCACGCCGGAAGTCAGCGCGCCGGTGCTGCACGGCTACATGCTGGAGCGCTGGCCACAGCTCAAGGGCACCAAGGTGACCCATGCCTGGACCGGCAACGTCGCCTTCGCCTTCGATTTCCTGCCGCACATGGGCACCGAGCAGGGCATGCACTACCTGATGGCCTGCAACGGGTCGGGCGTGGCGATGATGTCCTACCTGGGCTACCAGACGGCCCGGAAGATCGCCGGCGGGTCGAACGCGCCGATCAATGCGTTCGACGGCCAGCCCTTCCCGACCGTGCCGCTGTATGGCGGCAACCCGTGGTTCCTCCCGTTGGTCGGCGCGTGGTACCGCACGCGCGACTGGTGGGATCGGTTCACCGCCTGAGCCGGAGGCCGCCGATGCCCAAGACCCTGTTCATCGACTCGACGCCCGACATCGACCCGGTGTGGAAGCGCGTGCACAAGCCGTCCGACATCCCGGTCGACGTCAACATGGGACCGGTCGAGGGCGATGCCGTTCCCGCCGTCGTGGCCGGCTACGACACCGTCATCAACGACGCGACCTACTTCACCGAGGAGACGCTGAAGCGCTGCCCCGATCTCCGGCACATCGTCTTCCTCGGCACCGGCGCGGCCAGCTTCGTCGACCTCGCGGCGGCGGCCCGGCTCGGCATCAAGGTCTCGACGATCTCGGGCTACGGCGACACCACGGTGGCCGAGCACGCGATGGGCCTGGTGTTCGCCGCGGCGCGCCACATCGGCACCATGCACGCGCTGATGAAGACCGGCGGCTGGCGGCCGATGCAGGGCATGGAACTGCGCGGCAAGACGCTGGGCGTGGTCGGGCTGGGCGGCATCGGCCGCGAGATGGCGCGGATCGCCTCGGGCGTCGGGCTGCAGGTGGTCGCCTGGAACCGCTCGCCGCGCGGCGGCGAGGCGGTGCCGCTGGTCGGGCTCGACGAGCTGCTGGCGCGGTCCGACGTGATCAGCCTGCACCTCGGTCTCAACGACCAGACACGCGGCTTCCTCGATGCCGCGAAGATCGTGAAGACGAAGCGCGGCGTGATCGTGGTCAACACCGCGCGGGCGGGCGTGGTCGACGAGCCGGCGCTGCTGGCGGCGCTCGCCTCGGGGCAGGTCGGCCACTACGCGACCGACGTTTACTCCCGCGAGCCGGTCGGCCCCGAGGAGCCGCTGCTGCGCGAGGCCAACGTCACGCTGACCGCGCACGCCGGCTACAACACGCCGGAAGCGGCGATGACCATGTACCGCCGCGCCATCGACCTCGCGGCGGCGGGCTAGGCTCCGTCAGCTGAGGCTGCCGGGATAGTCCTGCCAGATCGACGGTTCGAGCCTGAGGTGGGTCGCGGCCGGGAAGGTCGCCAGCCAATGCTTCGCGCAGGCCGCGCTGGTTGCCACCCACAGGCCCGGCAGCGATGCGGCGTGGTCGAGGAAGCGTTCGAGCACCTGCAGGCGGTTCGGCCAGCCGATGGCGTGCGGGTGCAGCACCATCGAGAACTGTCTGCCGCGCTTGTACTGCGCGTCGAGCTCGGCCCGCCAGTTGCGCTCGAGGGCGCCGGGGTTCTCGAGTCCTGTCCCCTTCTTGGGGAAAAGCAGGAAGAACTGGTCGTCGTAGTGATAGTAGTAGGGCAGGGCGAGGATGTTGCGGCGGCTGGCGAAGTCGCTCACCCAGTAGTGCGGGATGTCGTCGGCCAAGCCGTTGCCGAAGTAGTCGTAGCCGGCCTCGACCAGCAGGTCGATGGTATGCGGGCTGACCGCGCCGCCGGCGAACTTGTCGCCCGGGCGGGCCAGCGAGAACCAGCCGGTCGGACGCTCGCCGGCGATGCGTGCGATGATCTCGGTCGTGCGGGCGAGGCGTGCCTTCTCCGCGTCGCGCGGCAGCCGGCTCACGTCCTCGTGCTTGAAGCCGTGCGCGGCGATCTCGTGGCCGGCGTCGCGCAGGCGGCGCACCGTGTCGGGCATGATCTCGGCGATCACCGCGGGCACCGCGAAGGTCGCCGGAAGGCCGCGCCGCTCGAGCACGCCGAGCAGCGCGTCGAGCCCGCCGTGCCGGCCGAAGTAGGCCTCCGGGGTGGCGAGGTCGGCCGGGGTGATGCCGTCGGGGCCGCTCGTCGGGGCGAGGTCGACGACGATGCGGAAGGCGCAGCGCCTGCCGTCGGGCCAGCGCACCTCGGCGTCGGGCAGGGTGCGTTCGTCGCTGATCGTGTAGCGCTCTTTCCAGGGCATGGCGGACCTCAGCGGAACGGGTGGCGGGACACGACATGCCGGGCGACCTGCTCGCAGGTCGGGAACCAGACGCCGGGCATCGTCTTCATGCGGTTGATCAGGCGATCGAGCATGGCGATGCGCAGGGCGCGCCCCGACACGAACGGGTGCATGCAGATGTTGAGGTAGCCGCCGGTCCGGTACTGCTGCAGGAAGGCATCCCACCAGATCTCCTCGACGTGGTCGGGGTCCATCATGCGCTGGGCGTCGTTCTCGGTGTTCAGCCAGGCGAAGCTGAAGAACATCGCGTCGTCGATCGCGTAATGGAACGGCAGGTTGAGCAGCGGGCCCGACCCGTCGGCGGCGCTCACCCAGGTCGGCAGGGCGTCGAGCGAATCGTGCGAGTTGTAGAGGAAGCCTTCCTCGAGCAGCAGGTCGCGCGAGTGCCAGCTGCGCGTGCCGACCGGCGCCCGGCCGGTCAGCTTTTCGAGCGCTGCCTTGGCCTTGCGCAGGTGGTCGCGCTCGAGGGCACGATCCTTGGGCACCTGGTGCTCCCACATGTGGTCGGCAATCTCGTGGCCGCTGTCGGCCGCCGCCCGCACCGCCCGCGGGTAGAGTTCGCAGATGCGGCCGGGGGTGAAGATCGTCGCCTTGATGCCGTGGCTGTCGAACAGTTCGACCAGGCGCCAGATGCCGACCCGGCCGCCGAACTCGCCCTTGGCGAGCTGCGACGGCGGCTCGTTGAACAGGCGCCGCAGCAGCATGGCGTCGAAGTCGGCCGTGAAGTTCACCGCCATGCGCGTACCTTCGGGCCACTCGATGCGCGGCAGCCGCCGGTGGCTGGCATCGCTCGCGGCGGCGCCGGCCTTCAGGGCGGCGATGTCGCCGTCGAGGTCCGACGCGATCCCGGTCGAGGTGTCCATTCCCAGTCCTCCCTCAGGCAGAACGCCGACTGTATCGCTCCGGGCCGGTCTGCGGGAGGGACGAGGGATGCAGGGCGAAACGGCCTGCCGTTCCTCGCATCGGCACAAGATGGCCTCGACCTTGCATCGTCCGGTTCGCTTCGTGACGGCGGAGCGTGGGCCGGCGTTGACATCGGGTCCCCCGCTCCTAAGCTTCGATGCGGCCGTTGAGATGAAAACAGGGGGCAGGCATGGCACCGCGGATGAACACCACCCGTCGACGCGTGGTTTCGCAGTTCGGTGTCGCGCTCGGCGCGGCCACCCTCGGGGCGCCCTTCGTCCGCCGCGCCGAGGCGCAGGCCAAGACGCTGGTGATCGGCGGCTCGGTGCCGCTGACCGGCGCGGCCGCCGAGACCGGCCTCAACGTCAACAACGGCTACATCACGGCCGTCAGCTACATGAACGACGTGCTGGGCGGCGTCGAGATCGCGGGCGAGAAGTACAAGCTCGAGCTCAAGCTGTTCGACGACGCGTCCGACCCGGCCCGCGCCACCACGCTTATCCAGCGCCAGCTCGACGAGGGCACGAACTTCTTCCTCGGCTCATTCGGCTCCAACATCGTGCTGCCGACGGCGGCCATCACCGACCGCGCCAAGAAGCCGATGGTGCAGACCGGCGGCGGCTCCGACGCCATCTTCACCAAGGGCTACAAGTACGTCTTCGGCATGTTCCCGCGCGCCACCCGGCAGTTCGCGGCGACCGCGGCGATGTTCAAGTCGCTGGATCCCAAGCCCGAGACCTACTCGGTGATCTGGACCAACGACGCCTTCTCCAAGACCGCGGCGGAGGGCGTGCGGAACTCGTGCGACGCCGCCGGCCTGAAGCGCATCGAGGGCTACGAATTGCCGGCCAAGGTGACCGACGTGTCGAGCGTCCTGGGCTCGATCCGCTCCAAGACGCCGGACCTGCTGGTCTGCGTCATGCACGACCAGGACTCGCTGCTGATCGCCCGGCAGATGGTGGCGACCAACACCAACGTGAAGCTGCTGTTCCAGGGCCTCGGGCCGCAGCTCGCCTCGTTCCGCGAGGCGCTGGGCAAGAACGCCGAGTACCTGTGCTGCTCGACCTACTGGGACGAGAACGTGTCCTTCAAGGACAAGTTCTTCGGCGATTCCAAGAAGTTCGTCGAGTACTACAAGAGCAAGTTCACGCGCCCGATCGCCTACCACGTGGCCGGCGCGGCGGCCTGCATCGAGACCTACGTGATGGCCATGCAGGCGGCCAAGAGCACCAACCCGGAGGCGGTGCGCGACGCGCTGGCCGCCGCCGACTTCGAGACCTTCTACGCCCGCATCAAGTTCACGCCGCAGGGCGACGGCGACGAGCTGCTGCTGGGCGGCTACATCGGCCAGGTCCAGAAGGGCAAGCTCGAGATCGTGTTCCCGCAGGCGGCGGCCTCGGCCAAGCCGCTCTACCCGTCGCCGCCGTGGGACAAGAAGGCCTGATCCGGACGGCATGACCCTCGTCGTCCAGACGATCGCCGACGGGCTGGTGCTGGGCGGCATCTACGCGCTGGCCGCGGTCGGCTTCTCGCTGATCTTCGGCGTGCTGCACGTCATCAACCTCAGCCACGGCATCCTGGTGCTGCTCGGCGCCTACCTGGCGCTGATCCTGTCGGGGGTGCTGCACGTCGACCCGCTGCTCACCGTGCCGCTGGTCATGGCGATCCTGTTCGGGCTCGGCTACGTCTACCAGCGCTTCCTGATCCAGTACGCGGTCGACGGCTCGGCCTTCGGCTCGATCCTGCTGACCTTCGGCGTCGCCCTGATGCTGCAGAACGTCATGATCTGGCTGTTCTCGCCGGACATGAAGAACATCACGCCGACCTACGCCTTCACCTCATTCAAGCTGGGCGAGATCTCGTTCGACGCGGTGCGGGTGAGCTGCCTGGTGGCCAGCCTCGTGCTCTTGAGCCTGCTCGCCGCGCTCCTGAAGTTCTCTGCCCTCGGCCGGGTGATCCGCGCGACGGCGCAGCAGACCATGGCGGCGCGGCTGTGCGGCGTGAACGTGCGCCACGTCTACGCCATGACCTTCGGCGTCTCCGCCGCCTTCGCCGGCGCGGCCGGCATCGTGATCGGCATCGTGCTGCCGTTCTCGCCGGCCGACGAGGGGACCTGGACGCTCAACGCCTTCGTCGTCGTGGTGCTGGGCGGCGTCGGCAGCCCGGCCGGCGCGCTGATCGGCGGCCTCCTGCTCGGCATGGTCAGCACGCTCACCGCCCAGTACATCGGCCCGTCGTTCCCCAACGTCACGATGTTCCTGCTGCTGGTCGTGCTCCTGCTGCTGCGGCCGCAGGGCCTGCTCGGCAACGCCTTCGCGCCGTCGCGATGAGTTCGAACCGCCCCGTCCTGTTCGTGGCCTGCGTGCTGGCCGCCGCGGCGCTGATGGCGCTGGCGCCGCTGGTGCTGCCGTCGTTCTACGTGCGGGTCGGCCAGCTGATGATCTACTCGGCGGGCCTCGCGGTCGCCTGGGCGATCCTCGGCGGCTTCGCGGGCTACGCGAGCTTCGGCCACGCCGCCTTCATCGGCATCGGCGCCTTCTCGGCCGGGCTGGTCGAGGAACGGCTGGCCGGCCTGCCGCCGCCACTCCTGCTGGCCGTCGGGCTGGTGGTGGGCGGGCTCTCCTGCGCTGTCCTGTCGGCGATGGTCGCCTACCCGATCCTGCGCCTGCGCGGCACCTTCTTCTCGATCGCCATGCTGGGCGTCTGCCACGTCGCCGCCGAGCTGAACAACAACATCGACTTCTTCCAGGGCTCGCTCGGCCTCAACTTCCCGACCATCGTGCCGGCCAGCTGGGACCCGGCGATCTTCTTCTACGAGCTCTACCTGGTCGCCGGGGTGATCGTGTTCCTGGTCGCCTGGGCGATCCGGCGCAGCAAGTTCGGCGCCGGCCTGCTCAGCATCCGCGAGGACGAGGACACGGCGCGCATGCTGGGCGTGCCGACCGAGCGCTACAAGCGGCAGGCGCTGGTGATCAGCGCCGTGCTGACCGGGCTGCTGGGCGTGCTGTACGGCCACTCGCTGGGCTACATCACCACCGACTCGGTGTACCGCGACGACACCAACCTCAACCTGATCGTCTACTCGCTGCTGGGCGGCATGGGCACGCTGTTCGGGCCGGTGATCGGCGCCTTCATGCTGGTCTTCATCATCCAGGTCGTGCTGGCCCGCCTGCTCGACTTCCACCTGTTCGCGACCGGCCTGCTGCTTGTCATCCTGGTGCTCGCGGCGCCGGGCGGCGTGCTGGGCGTGGTGCGCAGCTGGAAGCAGCGGCGGCGCGCCGCCGCGCCGGCGCCGGCGGAGTGAGCGGCCGATGAGCGGCGAGCCGATCCTGCGGGTCGAGGCCCTGACCAAGCGCTTCCGCGGCCTGCTGGCGATCTCCGACGTGTCGTTCGCGGTCGCGGCCGGGTCGATCACCAGCGTGATCGGTCCCAACGGCGCGGGCAAGTCGACGCTGTTCAACCTCGTGACCGGCTACCTGCCGCCGACGGCCGGCCAGGTGTTCTTCCGCGACCGCTCGATCACCGGGATGCCGACCAACCGCATCGCCGAGCTGGGGATCGGGCGGGCCTTCCAGATCGCGCGGCCGTTCCGCGATCTCAGCGTCGCCGAGAACGTCCGCATCGGCGCGCTGTTCGGCAAGGCCGGGCCGCGCGACGTCGCGCGCACGACGCGCGACGCGCTGGCGCTTGCCGGCCTCGACGGGCTGGCCGAGGAGCCGGCCAGCGTGCTGACGGTCGGCCAGTTGCGCCACCTCGAGGTCGCCCGCGCGATCGCCACCCGGGCCGAGCTCCTGCTGGCCGACGAGCCCTGCGCCGGGCTCAACCCGACCGAGACGGCGGCGATGATCGACGTGCTGCGTCGCGTGCGGGCGAGCGGCGTCACCGTGGTGTTGGTCGAGCACGACATGCCCTCGGTGATGGAAGTGTCTGACCGCGTGCTGGTGCTTGAATCCGGCCGCCTGATCGCCGACGGCACACCGGCCGAGGTGTCGGCCAACAGCCAGGTGATCGCGGCCTACCTCGGCACGCCCGACGCCGCGCAAGACCCCTAGCGGCCGAGAAAGGCCTTCTGGACGTAAGTGTCGGCCAGCAGTTCCTGGCCGCTGCCGGACAGCACCACCGCACCCTTTTCCAGGACGTAGCCGCGGTGGGCGATGCGCAGCGACTGGTGCAGGTTCTGCTCGACCAGCAGCACGCCGATCCCGCTCCGGTTGACCGCCTCGATCAGGCGGAACACTTCCTGGACGACGATCGGCATCAGGCCGAGCGACGGCTCGTCGAGGATGATCAGCCGCGGTTCGGCCATCAGGCCGCGGGCGATCGCCAGCATCTGCTGCTCGCCGCCGCTCATCGAGCCGGCCAGCTGGTCGCGCCGCTCGGCCAGCCGCGGGAACAGCGTGAAGGCCTTGTCGACCAGCGCGCCGACCGCGGCGCGCGGCTTGATGTGCGCCCCGAGCTGCAGGTTCTCCATCACCGTCATCTGCGGGAACACCAGTCGCCCCTCGGGCACCAGCGTGATGCCGCGACGGACCACGACGTGGCTGGGCGCCCCGGTCAGCGCCTCGCCGGCGAACCGGATGGCGCCGCGCTGCGGGGTCAGCACGCCGGCGATCATGCGGACGGTGGTCGACTTGCCGGCGCCGTTGGCGCCCAGCAGGGCCACGATCTCGCCGGGCCGCACGCTCAGCGAGACGTCGCGCACCGCGGCCGCGCCGTCGTAGGCGAAGGCGAGGCCGGAGACGTCGAGCAGGCTGTCGCTCACGCCGTGCCCTCGGCCATGCGGTAGGCGTAGTTCTTGTCGAGCCGCTCCAGCAGGTAGTCGCCGTAGCGCACCGCCGGCCAGCGCGCCGGGTTGCCCGGACCGTGGCAGGTCGGCACGACCTCGACCGTGGCGTCGAGCGACATGTCGAAGAAGTAGGGATTGGAGTAGCGGTCGCCGCCGGACAGGTTCTTCACGCGGTGCGGCGTCGACTGCCAGCGGCCGTTGGTCCAGCGCGACAGCATGTCGGCGACGTTGACCACCCAGGTGCCGTCGATCGGCGGCGCGGCCAGCCAGGTGCCGTCGGCGCGCCGCACCTCCAGCCCGCCGCTGTTGTCCTGGCACAGGATGGTGATGAAGCCATAGTCGGTGTGCGGCGCCGATCCGAAGGCGTCGTCCGGCGCGTCCTTCGCCTGCGGCGGGTAGTGGAGCAGGCGCAGGAACGTGGTGGGCTGCTCGAAGTAGGGCAGGAACCAGTCGCGCGGCAGGCCGAGCGCCAGCGCCATCGGCGCCAGCAGCCGGCGACAGAAGGCCCGCATTGCCGCCTCGTAGGCCTCGACCGGTTCGCGGAAGCCGGGCAGGTCGGGCCACAGGTTGGGCCCGTCGAGCGGCCGGCCGTAGCGCGGATCGTCGGTTGGCACCTCGTGCATCAGCATGAACGATTCGGAGTCGTTGGGCCGCGTCACCTTGGCGACCGACGAGGTCTGGATCAGCGAGCTCTTGGGCGCCATGTAGCCACGGTGGAAGCTGTTCATGGCGATCGCGTCCTTGGCCGCCCGCGGCAGGGCGTGGAAGCGACGCGACGCCTCGAACACGCCGTCGACCAGCGCCGGCGCGACGCCGATGTCGCGGAAGTAGCAGAAGCCGAAGCTGCGGAAGGCCTCGTCCAGCTGCCGGCCGAGCGTCGCCTCGTCCGGCTCGGCAAAGGAGATCACCGGCAACGACTGCCGGCTGTGCCCGGCGACCGAACTGTCCATCGAACCGCGCTCCTCGCGTTGGCGCTGAAGGGCCCAGCTTAGCGGATCGCGGCGGGGCCAGCGAGGCTCACGCCGCGACACCCCGTTTCGCGGCACGGCTCTTCATCAGCGGCTGGATGCGCTGGCCGAAGGTGTCCAGCCCGGACAGGAAGTCGTCGAAGGTCAGCATGATGCCCTTGGTCGCCGGCACCGCGGCGCATTCGTCGAGCAGCCGCGCCACCGTCTCGTACGAGCCGACCAGCGTGCCGATGTTGAAGTTCACCGCGCCGGTCGGCGCGGCCATCTGCCGGGCGGTGCTGGCGGCTGCGGCGTTGGCGTCGGCATTGGCCTGGTCGGCCAGCCAGGCCATCGCGCCGAGGTCGGCGCCGTCGTTGTAGAGTTTCCACTTCGCCTCGGCCGCCGCGTCGGTCTCGTCGGCGATCACCATCAGCAGCACGTAGTTGCCGACGTCGCGCCCGGTCCTGGCCGCCGCCGCGGCCATCTCGAGGTTGGTCGCGGCGTGCGCGGTCGGCGTGTTGACGCCCTTGGCGGCGACGAAGTTGTAGTCGCCGAAGGTCGCGCCGAACTCGATGCCGCGCGGGCTCTGGCCGGCGCACACGACCTTGATCGGCGCCTGCGGCCGCGGCGACAGGCGGCAATCCTCCATCTGGAAGTACTTGCCCTTGAAGCTCGAGGTCCCGGTCTCCCACAGGTCGCGCAGGACGGTGACGTACTCGCTGGAATAGTCGTAGCGCGTGCCGAAGTAGGAATCGCCCGGCCACAGGCCCATCTGGTCGTACTCGGCCTTGGCCCAGCCGGAGACGATGTTGACGCCGAACCGCCCGCCCGAGATCGAATCGATGGTCGAGGCCATGCGCGCGACGATCGCCGGCGGAATGGTCAGCACGGCCACCGAGGCATAGAGCTGGATGCGCTGCGTCACGGCGGCGAGGCCGGCCATCAGGGTGAAGGACTCGAGGTTGTGGTCCCAGAACTCGGTCTTGCCGCCGAAGCCGCGCAGCTTGATCATCGACAGGGCAAACTCGAGCCCGTACTGCTCGGCCTTCTGGACGATCTGCCGGTTGAGCTCGAACGTCGGCTTGTACTGCGGGGCCGTCGTCGAGATCAGCCAGCCGTTGTTTCCGATGGGAATGAAGACGCCGATGTCCATCCGGAACCCTCCCGGCACTGCGAACGCGCCGGGAGCAGGCAGCAAGCGGCGTGCCAGCGGCCTCAGCGGCCGCGGAAGGCCCGGTCGAACTGTTCGCGCAGCGGCTTGGTCAGGTAGGACAGGACGGTTCGCGGCGAGGTCTTGATGAAGACCTCGACCGGCATGCCGGCCATCGGCTGCAGTCCGTCGAGCCGGGCCAGTTCCTTGTCCGGGATGCGGATGCGCACCGCGTAGTAGGCCTCGTTGCGGCGATCGTCCTGCGTGATGTCGGCGCCCAGCCCGACGACCTCGCCGTTGAGCTCGGGCGTGGTGCGGCGGTTGAAGGCCGAGAACTGCACGACCGCCGGCTGGCCGACATGGATCTGGTCGACGTCCTGCGGCGCCACCTTGGCCTCGATGATCAGCTCGTCGGAGTCGGGCACGACCAGCATCAGCACCTCGCCGGCCTGGATGACGCCGCCGACCGTGTGGACGCTGCGCTGGAAGACCGTGCCGTCCTGCGGCGCCAGGAGGTCGACACGCCTCAGCTGGTCTTCCTGGGCGACCCGGCGTTCGACCAACTCGGCGCGCTTGGCGCGGATCTCGGCCAGTTCCTTGCCGACCTCGGTGCGCAGGTCCTCGTCGATCTGCAGCACCTTGAGCTGGATCTCGGAGATGCGGCCCTTGGCCTGGGCGATCGCGGCGGTCAGCGCGCCGCGCTCGCCGTGCAGGCGGGCCGAGTCGCGCTCCAGCGTGGTGACGCGGCTGAACGGCACCAGCTTGTCCTTCCACAGGCTGCGCACGCCGCCCAGCTCCTGCTGGTTCCAGTCGATCTCCTTGCTCTTGGCGGCGGCCTGTTCCTCGTTGCCCGCGATCTGCTGGCGCAACTGCTCGATCTGCTCCTGCAACTGCGCCTTCTGGCCCTCGCGGGCGGCGCGGCGCAGTTCGAACAGGCGCTGTTCGCTGGCCATCGCCTGAGCGACCTCGGGTTCCCCGGCGCGCGCCACCAGCGATGCCGGGAAGACGACGCGGGGGGCGCCGTCGCGCTCGGCCTCGAGCCGGGCCTGGCGGGCCTCCATCTCGTCGAGCGCCTTGGTGACGATGGCGAGGTTGGCCCGCGCCTGGGTCTCGTCGAGCCGCACGACGATGTCGCCCTTCTTCACGCGGTCGCCATCCTTGACCTTGAGGTCGCCGACCACGCCGCCGGTCGGGTGCTGCACCTTCTTGACGTTGGAATCGGCCACCAGCTTGCCCGGGGCGATGACCGCGCCGGAGATCTCGGTGAGCGTGCCCCAGCCGAACACCAGGACGAACAGGAATGCCACGGCGCCGAGGCCGAGCAGCAGGTTGCGCTGCAGCGAGTGACGGACGCTCACGACGTCGGCCCCTGCGGGCGGGTGCCGGCGCGCACCGTCATCGGGGTGACGAGCCGCGCGGCCGGCGCGTAGGGCGCGGCAGCCGAAGCGGCGGCGGCGGCGGCGGGCTTTGCGGCGGCCGGGGGCGCGGGCGGTTGCAGCACCTGCTCCTTCGGTCCGAAGGACTGCTGGCGTCCGGCCATCATGACCAGCACGCTGTCGACGCCGGCCAGCGCCGACGGACGGTGGCAAACCACGATGGCGATGCCGTTGCGGGCGCGCACGCCGAGGATCGCCCGGGTCAGCGCCTCGTCACCGTCGCGGTCGAGGTTGGAATTGGGCTCGTCGAGCACGACCAGGAACGGGTCGCCGTACAGGGCGCGGGCCAGCCCGATGCGCTGGCGCTGGCCGGCCGACAGCGCGTTGCCGGAATCGCCGACCTGCGTCTCGTAGCCGTTGGGCAGCGCCAGGATCATCTCGTGCACGCCCGCTGCCTGCGCGGCGGCGATCACCGCCTGCGACGGCGCGCCGGGCTCGAAGCGGGCGATGTTCTCGGCGACGGTGCCGGCGAACAGCTCCATGTCCTGCGGCAGGTAGCCGACGTGGCGGCCGAGGTCTTCCGGCGACCACTGGTCGAGCGCCGCGCCGTCGATGCGCACCTTGCCCTGGAGCAACGGCCACACGCCGACCAGCGCGCGCACCAGCGAGGACTTGCCCGAGGCGCTCGGGCCGATGACGCCGAGGCCCTGGCCGGCCTTCAGCTGGAAGGCGATGCCCTGCACCACGACGCGGTTGACGCCCGGCGGGCTGACGGTCACGCCCTCGACGGCCAGCGAGTCGCGCGGCGCCGGCAGGGCCATGTGCGGGGGCTCGGCCGGCAGCGAGGCCAGCAACGCGTTGAGCCGCCGCCAGCTCTGGCGGGCCAGCAGGAAGCCCTTCCAGTGGGCCAGCGTGACCTCGACCGGCTGCAGGGCGCGCGAGGTCAGGATCGAGCTGGCGATGATGATGCCGGCGGTGGCCTGCTGGTTGATCACCAGCCACGCGCCGATCGCGAGCACCGCCGACTGCAGCACCATGCGCAGCGTGCGCGACGCCGCCGACATGCCGCTCGAGATGTCGGCGACGCGCTGCTGGGCGGCGATGTGGCGCTCGTTGTGTTCCTGCCACCGCTTGCTGAGGCGGCCCGCCATGCCCATCGCCTGCACCACCTCGGCATTGCGGCGGCTGGCCTCGGCCAGGCCCATGCGGCCCTCGGCGATGCCGGACGCCTCGCGCGCCGGCTGGCGGGTGAGGACCTCGGTGGCAATCGTGATGCCGATCAGGATCAGGCCGCCGACGATCGCGGTCCAGCCGATCAGCGGGTGGAAGGCGAAGCAGATGCCGAGGTAGAGCGGCATCCACGGCAGGTCGAAGAAGGCGGCGGGGCCGACCGTCGACATGAAGGAGCGCAGCCGGTCGAGGTCCTGCACCGGCTGCAGCGACCCGGCGGACGGCGCGCGCAGCGGCAGCCGGGCGGCCAGTTCGAAGACGCGACCGGCCATCGCCTGGTCGACCGAACCGGCGATGCGCACCAGGACGCGGCTGCGCACGATGTCGAGGATGCCCTGGAAGCCGAACATGACCAGCGCCAGCACGCTGATCGCGACGAGGGTCGGCACGCTGCGGCCGGGCAGCACCCGGTCATAGACCTCGAGCATGAACAGCGGGCCGGTCAGCTGCAGCAGGTTGATCGCCGCCGTGAACACGCCGATCCCGACCAGCGCATGCCTGAACTGGGCGAGGGCGGCGGCGAGTTCCTGGCCTTGCCGGGGTTGCGGCCTTGCGGTCGTCATCGAACGGCGACTTCCATCTGTTTGCGGCGCAGGAAGGCGGGGTGGCCGGCGCGGGACGACCCTAGCACACCGGGTCCTTACGCGGCGAACGGCGCCAAAATCGGGCAGGTTCTGGCCATAATCGGTGCAGAAACCCGCGGCGGGGCGGTGCCGGCGCGGGTGGGTCGGCGAGGGCGTCCCGCAGGAGAGCGGCGAGACCGTCGGAACGGTGCGCGGCGGCCGCGGCGGCGCGGCGGGCGAGGTCATCGCGCTGCGCCAGTCCCGCCAGGATCGCCCGGGCGAGCGCGGCCGCATCGTGTGTCTCCATCGCGATGCCCCATCCCTCGTCGAACGCGGGCCGGGCGAACGCGCAGGCCCGCGGCGCGACGACCGGCACGCCGGCCCGGCGGGCATCGGCGAACAGGCCGGACCCGCGCACGCCGTAGACCGCCGGGTCATAGGGCAGAAGGAGAAGGTCGGTCGCCTGCAGGAGGTCGCCATAGGTGGTGGCGTCGAGGACGTCGCGGCGGACCTCGACCCGCTCGCCGAGCGCGGCGAGGCTGTCGAACAGGGGCACCTCCTGCTCCGCGTCCGAACCCTGCACGATGCCGTGGACGAGGAAGCGCACCGACGCGTCCTGCCGCAGCACCTCGTCCAGCGCCCCGGGCAGCAGGCGGTAGCCCTTGGCGCGGTTGGCGAAGCCGATGCACGACACCAGCGGGGCCTCGGTCGTGCGTGGAGGCCGCGGTGCGAGGATGAGCCCCGGACCCTGCTGCACGCCGACCCGGAACGGCACCGCGTCCTGCCAGAAGGCGGCCATCGCCGGCGTCTCGCAGCACGCGCGGACCTCGGTCACGGCGTCGAGCGCCGCGTAGGCCTGGCGGGCCTGCGCCAATCGCGGCGCCACCTGCGGGTCGTCCGGCGCCCGCAAGGGATGCGGACCGTAGAGCAGCCACAGGAGCACGCGCGGCCGGCGCCGGCCGTGGCCCCGCGGGACCGTGCGCGCCACGGCGGCGGCCAGCACCGCGTCGCAACAGGGCAGCACCAGGAGGTCGGGCGCGGGCGATCCCCGCAGGGCGGCGGCCAGTTCGCGGGCCGCCGTCGCGACGTCGGCGCGGAACTGCCGGTCGGAGCCGTCGGGACGACCGTACACCGAGCGGGAGAACACCGGCTGGCAATCGAGGGCAGCGCGCGTCGCGTCGTCGACCTGCGCCGAGCCGAGGCAGCGGGCGGCGGCTCCCGCGCGTCGCAGTTCCTGTCGCAGGCGGTCGACCGCGGTGTAGTGGTGACCGCCGCGCGAATGGAGGGCGGGGTCGACGATCAGGACATTCATGCCGGCAGGACGTTCATGCCGGCGCGAGCAGTCGGCGCCACGGCGGGCGGTGACGTTCGACCAGGCGCTGCGCGTGCATCCTGAACCGCCACGGCCAGCGGAACTCGGCCGCCTGGTAGAGGTGCTGTTGCGGCGCATGGACCTGCAGGGCCGGCACGATGTGCAGGGTTCCGCCGGCCGCCCGGATCGCCGCGTTGAAGGCCACGTGTTCCGACGCCTCGCGGCCCTGCGCGTCAAGGCCGACGTAGCGCGCGGCCCGCGCGGCCGGCAACCGGTAGACGGCAAGCCCGCCGAACGCCGAGCGCACCGCGACCGGAGGCTGGTCGGGCGGCAGCACGATCTGGCGCGAGAAGACCTCGCGGAACTTGGCGGTCTCGAAGGATTCGCCGGCCGGCCGGCCCCAGATCGGCTGCCAGCAATCGTCCGGGCACCAGCGATCGTGGCGCAACGCCCAGATGTCGTAGTAGCGCGGCAGGGCGTTGGCGAAGACCCCGGCGCGCGCGGCATCGCCCGAGAGAAACCCCACGGCCTGGCGAAAGCCGTCGGTCTCGATCGGCCGGTCCAGCACGTCGTCGAGATCCGCGACCACCAGGTGATCGGACGCGTCGGCGTCCCGGGCGATCGCTTCGAGCGCGGCGTTGCGCGCCGCGGCGATGCGCTCGGTGCGCCGGGGCAGGGTGGGCTCCAGCGCGCCGAGATCGATCAGCGTGCCCGCGCGCCCCTGCAGCCAGCGGGCGAGGATCGCCGCCGTGTCGTCGCGGCAGTCGCTGATCGCGAACACGAAGCGGGCGTGCGCGTAAAAGCGGGCCAGCCGGTCGAGATTGTCGAGAACGGCGGGCAGGTGAGGGGCGCAGTCGCGCGCCACGCCGGTGAAGACGGCGCTCGCCATCGTGGCTCAGGCGCGGCCGCGCAGGCCGAGTCGGCGCACGAGGCCGCTCCCGACCACGCCGTTGACCAGCCTGCCGAGGGCGTAGGGCGGGAAGTGCCGCGCGAAGTGCCAGCCATTGGCCCAGCCGACCACGCTGGCCAGCAGCGCCTCGGCCTCGGCGTAGCGGTGATTGCCGAAGGTCGCGCGGAAGGCCGGTGCCTTGCCGAGCAGGACGGACTGGACGAGGCGCAGCACGCCGTCGCGGATCGTCGCCCAGTCGTGGGTCGAGGAATTGTAGGTGCCGCCCGGCACCGGGGCGTTGGAATGCCGGTTGGCGGCGTGCTTGCGGTAGGCGTAGAGCGGCTGGTGGATGGCGATCGAGCCGGTCATCAGGCAGGCGAAGGTGGCCAGGTAGAAATCGGCGTAGAGCCGCAACTGCGCGCACTCGGGCACCATCACGAGGTCGACGAAGTCGCGGCGGAACATCATCGACGACATCGTGTTCGTGGCGCTGTCGCGCGACCATTGCGGGTGGAAGGTAAGGCGCGGCCGGTCCGGCCAGGACAGTGTCCCGGTCGCCGCATCGAGGGTGGGACAGAGAGCGGGGTCGATGTCGCGGCTGCTCCAGTGGCCGGGCTCGCCGACATCGAACCACCAGGCCGTGCCGACCAGCAGCCGGTCGTCGGCGTCGACCACGTGCGAATCGCAGTAGGTCAGGGCGACCGGGAAGTCGGCATTGAGATGCGCCTCGAGATGGCGCGCCACGAAGGTCTCATGCCAGGAATCGTCGGAATCGAGGATGGCGACGAACGGCGCGTCGAGGTGCGCGAGGCCGCGCGCCAGGGCCGCGGTCTGGCCGACGTTGGCCTCGAGCCGGACGAAGCTGAAGCGGGGATCGTCCAGCCGTTCGAGGCAGGCGCGGATGACCGACTCCGACCCGTCCGTCGAGGCATCGTCGACCACCACGACCTGGAGGTCGCGCGCGGTCTGGCGCGCCACCGACAGGATCGCGCGTTCCACGAACCCGCGATGGTCATGGTTGATGACGACGACGCCGACAGGAGGGGCGAGGAGCATTCAGAGGCCTGGGTTCACGCACCTTGGGTGCCGACACTAGCATGATCCGGCGTCGCGGTCGGAAACGAGGGCAGCACCTCGCGGGCGAAGGTCCGGAGGTTGGCGACGGAGGCGTTGGGATCGACCAGCAGGATGTTGGTCGCCCCGGCCGCCTCGAGCTCGCGCAGGCGGGCCACGATTTCGTCCGGCGTGCCGAGCAGCGGGGCGGTGTCGTCCTCGACCCGGTCGGCGAGGCGGTCGCGGGCCAGGTCGGCGATCACCGACAGCACGCGGCGCCGCGTCGCCAGCGCGTCGGCCCGCTCGCTCTCGTCGTGGATCATCTGCAGCGCCCGCGCCGTCGCCACCATGCCGGGATCGTAGGGACGGCCCGCCTCGGCGCAGGCCTCGCGGAACAGCGCGATGCGGCGCGCCACCTGGTCGGTCTGCGCCAGCTGGTCGAGCAGCAGGTTGTAGCCGTCGCGGGCGGCCCGCCGGATGCTGTCGGGACTGCCGGCCGCCAGCCACACCGGGGGATGCGGCCGCTGCACGGGCGCCGGTTCGACCACGATGTTTTCATAGTGCCAGCGCTTGCCGTGGTGGCTGAAGCGTCCGTCGCTGGTCCAGCACGCGCGGATCACTTCCATCGCCTCGTCGAAGCGTTCGGAGGCCTCGTCCATCGGGATGCAGAAGCCGTCGAACTCGGCCTGGCGGTAGCCCTTGCCGACGCCGAAGTCGACGCGCCCGCCGCTCAGCAGGTCGAGGGTCGCGACCTGCTCGGCCACCAGCACCGGGTTGTGCCACGGCAGCACGACCACCGCCGTGCCGAGGCGGATCCGCTGCGTGCGTGCCGCGAGGTAGGCCAGCAGGGTCATCGAGGCCGAGACCTGGCCCTGTCCGGTGAAGTGGTGCTCGACCATGAAGAGCTGGTGGAAGCCGAGGCGATCGGCTTCGACAACGTAGTCGATGAAGCCCTCGTAGCCCTGGCTGTCCTCCAGCCCCGTGCTGCGCCGGGTGCGCGCACCGCCGAACAGGCCGAATTTCATCGCCGGCAATCCTTCTCCTGCGAGGCCGACGTTAACACCCCGGCCGGTGCGGCGTCTGCTTCCGGACCCGTCGTCCTGTTCCGGTCGTGGCACTTCTGGTAGGCCTGCAAATCCGCCGCTCGGCGGGCGTCCGGGCTTTGACACAGGTCAACGTCCGGCGTCCGCCGTTCGCGCAGATTGGGGCCTGCATTTCAGGAGCAAAAATGAAGCACAGCCACGCGATCGTCTGGATGGACAGCAAGGAAGCACGCATCTTCAGCTTCAATGCCGACGACGTTCAGAGCGAGCACATCAAGGCCCACGCGCCGCACCACAAGGTGCACCGTGGCACCAAGACGGCCGACACGGCCTACTTCCACGAGATCGCCGAGGCGGTGTCGGGCACGCGCGAGTGGCTGCTGGTCGGACCGGCCGGCACCAAGACCGAGTTCGTCCACTACCTCGAGAAGCACCTCCCGGCCGCCCGCAAGGCGATCGTCGGCGTCGAGGCGATGGATCACCCGACCGACGGCGAACTGCTGGCGCATGCGCGCAAGGCCTTCAAGGCCATCGACCGCATGCAGTCGAACACGCCGGGCTGAAGACCGGCCCCGCGCCTCACGGCACCAGGACGGCCGCTCCCTGGAAGCGGCCGGCCCGCAGGTCGGCCAGCGCCTCGTTGGCCCGTTCCAGCGGGTAGATCGTCGTCGTGGCGACGACGCGCGCGGCCGGCGCGATCGACAGGAAATCGACGGCGTCCTGCCGCGTCAGGTTGGCGACCGAGAGGATCTGCCGCTCTTCCCAGAGGTCCCGGTAGGGGAACGACGGGATGTCGCTCATGTGGATGCCGCCGCAGACGACGCGGCCGCCCTTGCGCACGGCCTTCAGGGCCAGCGGAACGAGCGCACCGACCGGCGCGAACAGCAGCGCCGCGTCGAGCGGCTCGGGCGGCATCTCGGTCGACGCCCCCGCCCAGGTCGCGCCCAGCGCGCGGGCCTGGGCCTGCGCGGCACCATCGCCCGGCGTCGTGAAGGCATAGACCTCGCGCCCCTGGAAGCGGCAGACCTGCGCGATGATGTGCGCCGCGGCGCCGAAGCCGTAGAGGCCGATCCGCCGGCCGTCGCCGGCCAGCCGCAGCGTTCGCCAGCCGATCAGGCCGGCGCACATCAGCGGCGCGGCGGCCACCGGGTCGTCGAAGCCCTTCAGCGAAAAGGCGAAGTTCGCGTCGGCCACCGCGTGGCTGGCGTAGCCGCCGTCGCGCCCGAGCCCGGTGAAGACCGGGTGATCGCACAGGTTCTCGCGCTGCGCCGTGCAGTAGGGACAGGTGCCGCAGGTATGGCCCAGCCAGGGAATGCCGACGCGGTCGCCGACCCGGTGGCTCGTGACGGCGCTGCCACGCGCCTCGACGATGCCGACGATCTCGTGGCCCGGCACCACCGGCAGGGGAATGTTCGGCAGCTGGCCATCGACGATGTGGAGGTCGGTGCGGCAGACGCCGCAGGCTTCGACGCGGACCAGGATCTCGCCCGGTCCGGGAGCGGGCAGGGGCCGCTCCTCCAGCGCGAGCGGCTGGCCGATTGCGCGAAGAACCATCGCCTTCATGCGTGCTTCCTCTGCCCCGTGATATCGTGTCGCCGGTCCATGATGATCGCTTCACCCTCTAAGGCAACGCCAACGGCATGCCCTTGACCGGGATCAACGCTGGCCCGCTGGCCGACGTGTCGGACGGCACGCTCCACGTCACGCTCTCGGCCGCGCCGCCCACGACCCTGCATGGCGAGTTCCTGTGGCGGACCGACGGCAACAGCCCGCTGGCGATCCGCGATGGCGTCGCCACCGTCTTCTTCTCGGGCTACGAGCCGCGCGGCCACACCTTGCGGCGCGTCGGCGGCCGCGACCTCCGGTTCGAGGCGCCGCCCCTGCCGGTGATGATCGTCGACGATCCGGACCCCGCTTCCGGGAAGTGGATCGAGGCGGCGTGGCGCGCGCCGGGCGGCCCGTTGATCGCCTGGTGCCACGTCGAGGCGCCGGCACCCGGTGGCCACCTGGTGTTGCCGCGCATCGACTGGATGACCTCGCTGGACGACGGTCTCGTCTGGCGGTGGCGGGGCACGCTGGTGCGGTTGCCGCCGGAGAAGGCGAACCTGGCATGGCGCAATGGCTTCTTCGCCGGCGGCTTCGGCGATCTCTGCCTCGTTCCCGACCGCGCCGGCCGCTGGCTCTACCTGTTCCATTCCAGCTATCACCCGGACGAGGCGGCCCAGGGCGTGGCCGTGCTGCGCCTGTCCGCCGATCGCCCGGACGGCGTTCCCGAGCTGTGGACGGGCGCCGGCTGGTGTCGCGATCCCGGCCCGCCGCCACGGCCGCTCTGGCCGGTGCGGCGCGGTTTTCGCCATCCCGATCCCGATTCCTTCTGGGGCCCGGCGGTTCACTACAACCGGCCGCTCGGGGCCTGGGTCATGCTGCTCAACCGTACCGCCCGGGGGAACGCCAACTTTTGCCAGGAAGGCATCTACGCCAGCCTCAATCGCGACATCGCCGACCCGTCGGGCTGGAGCCCTCCTCTTCGCATCGTGGCGGGAGGCGCCTGGTACCCACAGGCGATCGGCATGGACGACGGCTGCGGCGATACCGAGGTCGGCGACAGCAGCCGGTTCTTCATGGCCGGCTTCTCGGCCTGGCAGATCCGCTTCGAGACGGCGCGGCCGGGCGACGACAGGGCGCGACCGCTCGCCTGCACGCCGGCCGATTTCGCGCGCCTGTTCGGCGCCGACCGCCGGTGCCCGTGGTGAGGGTCAGACGCCGAGGCTGGCCGAGGCCGGCATCAGGCGCAGGTGGTTCTTGACCTTGCGCACGCCGGGCACGTTCTCGGCAGCAACGCGCAGCGCCTTGCGGATGTCCTCGTTCTCGACGAAGCCCCAGAGATGCACGACGCCGTCGTTGGCGAACACGTTGATCGGCCAGCGCGAGGACCACGGATGCTTTTCGATCGCGGCGCTGACCGCGTCGCGCAGGGCGCGGTCGGTCGGCTGCAGCACGGGATTGTCCGGCTCGCGCGACAGCAGGGCGCGCAGCAGGTCGGCGCGGCTGACCATGCCGACCAGAACGCCGTCGCTGACGATGGGAATACGCTTGATGCCGCGCCGCTCCATCGTGTCGACGAGGTCGCGCAGCGGCGTCTCGAGGCTGGCCGTCACGACATCGCGCGTCATGACGTCGGCGACCCGGCGGGTGTTGGCGGTGACGAAGTCGTTGGCGGCCGAACTCTCGCTGTCGAGCAGGCGGGCCAGCCAGCCCTTCTTGGTGTCGGTGCCGATCTCGGCGCGGCGCAACAGGTCGGCTTCGCTGACGATGCCGACGACGGCGCCCTTGTCGTTGACGACCGGGACGGCGTTGACCTGGGCGCTCACCATCAGCTCGGCGGCGTCGAACACCGTGTCCGTCACGCCGATGCAGACCACCTTCGGGCTCATGACATCTCGCGCCTGCATGGTCGTCTCCCTGGGTTCGGGGCGCGCCGTCAGCAGATCAGCGCCACCACCTTCTGGACGTCGGGCGTCGTGCCGGTCATCGACAGAGTCGTGAGCAGGCGGGTCAGCCGCGTCACTTCCTGCGTGTAGTCGGTCGCCGCCTGCAGCGTCCAGTCCTGCTGGATCTTCATCACGTCGCCGAGGTCGCGGGCCGCCATCAGGGCCTGCAGGCTGCGCTGGTTCTCGCCGGCCCGCCGCTCGATGAAGCGGGTGACTTCCTGCTGCCAGCCGGTGCATGCCTCGGCGTAGGCCTGCAGGCCGTCGGCGGAGGCCATCACCGTCTCCCACGGGGCCATGGCGGCCAGCGCGGGGCCGGGGGTCGGGGTGGTCTCGGGGTTCGTCGTCATCGCACTCTCCCCTGGTTGGTGGCGAGAAAGGCTCAGGCGTTGAGGCCGCGCAGCGCCAGCTTGTTGCACAGGCCGATCGACCGGCTGGCCGGCAGCAGCTCGATCAGGCCATTGCGCGCGAACTGGGTCAGCGTGCGCGACACCGTCTCGATGGTCAGGCCGAGGTGATCGGCGATGTCCGAGCGCTGCATTGGCAGCTCGAAGTGCTCGTGGTCGTCGGACAGGCGGTCGGCCATGTCGAGCAGGAAGGTCGCCATCTTCTCCTGCGCGGTCTTGCGGCCGAGCAGCAGCATGTGGTCCTGCGCCCGCTCGAGGCTGCGCAGCGTGGCATTCATGATGCGGTCACCGAAGCCCGCGTCGTCCTGGATCAGGGCGCTCAGCCGGCTGCGGCGGTAGGCGATCACGGTGACGTCGCCGACGGCCTCGGCCGAGAAGCGGTGCTCGCTGCCGGCCTCGAGGCCGAAGATGTCGCCCTGCAGGTGGAAGGCGTCGATCTGGCGGCGGCCGTCGCTCAGCAGCTTGTAGGAGCGGATCGAGCCGGAGACGACCTCGTAGAAGAACTCGGCGTCGTCGCCCTCGGCGAACAGTTCCTCGCCCTTCGACAGGACCATCTGGGTGCCGTGGGGCAGCGGGCGGGTCGAGGCCACCGGGGTCCGCAGGCCGAAAGCCCCTGCCGGGAACTTGTGGGTCTGGGAAGCGGTCTGGACCTGCATGGTGCTCTCCGTCGGTGTGAAGGCGCTCTCGATGGGTTTTTGAGTACCCCCGCCTCCGACGGTCAGCCATTCAGGTATTGCACTACGGGATTCTACGTAGGTCCTCTCAGCGCTGCCGAAATTGCAGCACCAGGGCTGTCGCGAGGGCCAGGAACAGGTAGCCCAGGCCGACGATCAGGCTAGCATAGACCCCGCCCAGCGCCAGCGCGAGGGCCGCGTGGGCCGCCTGCGTCAGGAAGCACAGGCTGGCGACCGCGAGGGCGGCCACCGCCAGCCAGCCGGCCAGGCTGGTGGCGATGCGCTGGACGCTGCCGCCGGCCATGCTGAGCCCGACCAGGGCCAGCGAGCGCAGCGCGAGGCCCAGGGTCGAGGGCGCCCGGCCCGGATCGGCGCTCATCGCCGCACCAGCAGGGCCAGCAGCACGCCGGCGGCGGCGGCCAGGCCGACCGCCGCCAGCGGCTGTTCGCGCACCGCGCTCTCGAGCCGGGAGAGTCCCCGGCGCGCCGCGGCTTCGAGGTCCTCGGTCGGGCCCGCCATGTCCTCGACCAGGCGGCTGGCCTGGCCGGCCAGCCGGCGCACCGTGTCCTTGGCGGTGGCCAGCGCCTCGTCGCCCTCCGCCTTGGCCAACGCCTGCAGCGCGGCCGTCAGTTCCTCGATCTGGTCCTTCAGCGCACCAGGTTTCGTCGTGTTGTCGCTGGATGCCTTTGCCATGCTGCTTCCCCCGGGCTCTTCGCCAGTATGGCGGCAACCGTGCGGGCGGCGTTGATGTCCGTCAACCGGCCTAGGTCCGGAAGCCGGTCCGCCAGAGCGGCTTGATCGCTTCCATCAGCGCCACGACCGCGAGCCCGGCCAGCAGCGACACCGCGAGGTCGTCGAGGTGCAGCGGCCCGAAGCGGAACAGCGCCATCGCCGGCGGCCAGAACAGCGCGCCGGCCAGCACCATCGCGACCAGCGACAGCAGTCCCCAGAGGAAGGGGTTGGGCCGGGCGATCGCCTGCCACGGCGAGGCCGAGAACGAGCGGTTCACCAGGATCAGCCCGACGTTGATCAGCACCAGCGAGGTGAACATCAGGGCCCGCAGCTCGTCGTCGGGCATGCCGCGCGCCACGCCGGCCAGCAGCACGGCGACCAGCGCGCCCAGCGCCAGCCCGCCCTGCAGCAGCGCCCACAGGCCGAGCGCCGGCGACAGCAGCCGGCTCGTGGCGGAGCGCGGCGGACGCTTCATCAGGTCGCGCTCGGCGACCTCCGCCTCGAACACGATCGAGCAGGCCGGGTCGATCACCATCTCGAGGAACGCGATGTGGATCGGCGACAGCATGAGGGGCATGCCCAGCAGCAGCGGGATCAGGGCGAGCCCGGCGATCGGCACGTGCACGGCGACGATGTAGGCACTGGCCTTGCGCAGGTTGTCGTAGATCCGCCGGCCCAGCCGGACGGTGCGCACGATCGAGCCGAAGTCGTCGTCGAGCAGCACGATCGACGAGGCCTCGCGCGCCACGTCGGTGCCGCGTCCGCCCATCGCGACGCCGATGTGGGCGGCGCGCAGCGCCGGAGCGTCGTTCACGCCGTCGCCGGTCATGGCGACGATCTCGCCGCGCACCTTGAAGGCCTCGACGATGTCGAGCTTCTGCTCCGGCAGGATGCGGGCGAACACGCTGGTCGCCTCGACGCGCTCGCGCAGCGCCTCGGGCGACAGGCCCTTCAGGGTCGTGCCCTCGGTGACGCCGCCGTCGACCAGCCCGGCCTGGCGGGCGATCGCCTGCGCGGTGGCGGGATAGTCGCCGGTGATCATCGCCACCCGGATGCCGGCCGACCGGCACTCGGCGATCGCGTCGGGGACGTGGGCGCGCAACGGGTCGGCG
>JAIUOX010000040.1 GCA_020160955.1 Pseudomonadota bacterium | reverse complement strand
CCACCCGGAGACCGGGCGCAAGGCGCTGTACCTCAATCCCAACCGGCTCGACCGCATCGTCGGCCTCGAGCGGGCCGAGAGCGACGCGCTGCTCGACGAACTGGCCGAGGAGGCGCGCCAGCCGCGCCACCACTTCGGCCACGTCTGGACCAGGGGCGACATCGTGATCTGGGACAACCGGGCGACCATGCACCGGGTGGTCATCGACTACCCGGAAGGCGAGCCGCGCATCATGCAGCGCGTGCTGATCGAGGGCGAGAAGCCGGTCTAGGCCGTCCCTAGGCCGAGCGCGCCGCGCCCTCGGCCGTCATCCTGTCTATCTCGGCCGCGGAGTAGCCGGCCTCGGCCAGCACCGCGCGGGTGTGCTCGCCGAGCAGCGGCGCGTGGGTGAGATCGCCGCGGCCGCCGCCCGAGAAGGTGTTGGCCGGCCGCGAGCGCCGGATGCGGCCCTCGCTCGGGTGCTCCTCGGTGGTGAAGAACCCGACATCCGACAGGTGCGGGTCGGTCAGCAGGTCGTCGATCGTGTTGTAGCGGGCAGCCGGCACGTCGGCCTTGTCGAAGATCTCCAGCCACTCGTCGGTCGTCTTCTGGGCGAGGCCGTCCTTGCGCACCTCGAAGTAGGCGGCGGCGTTGGCGGTGCGCGCCGCGGCGCTGTCGAAGCGCGGATCGGTCTTGAGCTCGGGCCGGCCGATCGCGTCGAAGAAGGCGAAGGCCTGGGGATTGGTGTTGGGACCGACCGTGATGTAGCCGTCGCGGGTCGGCAGCGGCCGGTAGTCGGCGCTCAGCAGGCGGTTGTCGCCGCTCGGACCGACCGGCGGATCGAAGGTCATGGCGCCGAGATGCTCGCTCGACACGAACGACGCCATGTTCTCGAGCATCGGCACGTCGATCGCCTCGCCCGTGCCGGTCTTCTCGCGGCGGTACAGGGCGAAGCCGATCGCCTGCGCGGCGATCAGGCCGGACGTGTGGTCGCTCATGACCATCGGCACGAAGCGCGGCTCGCCGGTGGCGCGGGCGAGCGTGCCGGCGACGCCCGACAGGCTCTGCACGATCGGGTCGTATGCCGGGCGGTTGTAGTAGCGGCCGCCGCGGCCGAACGCGAGGATCGAGCAGTGGATCAGGCGCGGGTTGAGGGCCTTGAGGCTCTCGTAGTCGAGCCCGGCGCGGGCCAGCCCCTCGGGCCGGACGTTGCTGACGAAGACGTCGGCGCGGGCGATCAGCCGCTTGATCGCGTCGAGCCCGGCCGGCTTCTTGAGGTCGAGCACGATCGAGCGCTTGTTGCGGTTGAAGTTGAGGAACTTGCCCGACATGCCGGGGTGGCGGCTGCCCTGCGCCATGGTGCGCAGGAGGTCGCCGCCCGGCGCCTCGACCTTGATCACGTCGGCGCCGTAGTCGGCCAGCGTGCGGGTGCAGATCGGGCCGACCACCACCGTCGTCAGGTCGACGACGCGGACACCGTCGAGCGGCCCGCCGCTCACGCCGCGAACTCCAGGTCCATCTCGCCGCACAGCACGCCGTTCTTGTCGGCCGCCCAGATCTTCAGGGCGCCGCCGTTCTGCGCCTCGCCGCGGACCTCGATGAAGTCGCCGATCCACAGCGGGTGGACGAGCCGCGCGCTGCAGCCGGCCAGCCTGCCCTTGGCGTGCTTCAGCGCGGCGTCGACCATCAGGTGCATCGACAGGCCGCCGTTGGAGACGAGGGCAGGGTAGCCTTCCTCGCTGCGCGTGTAGTCGCCGTCGTAGTGGATGCGGTGGGCGTTCCAGGTGATCGCCGAGTAGCGGAAGTTGAGCGCGTTGGTGAGGTCGGTGCGCTCCTTCCAGGCATGGTCGGTGCGGGCCGGCTGGGCGACCGTCGCGGTGGTCTTCTGGCCCGGCGGCACGGCGGGGCGGTAGATCGCGTCGAACTCGTCGACCGCGATGGTCTTGCCGTGCTGCTCGATGGTGTGGCGCATGGTCAGGACGAAGATGTCGCCGGAGCGGCCGGTCTTGGGGACGATGTTGGCGACCTCGGCCTTCTTCACCGCCGGCTCGCCGGCCCTGAGGTTGCCCATGATCTTGACGCGGCGGCCGGCGCCCATGCGGCGGGGCATCGGGATCGGCGGCAGCACGACGCCCTTGTTGGGATGGCCGTCCGGGCCGATCTGGTCCTGGCGCACGGTCTCGGCGAAGAACAGGCCGAACCAGTGCGGCGGCAGCTCGGTGCCGCGCTGGAAGGCGGCGGGATCGAGGTTGAAGGTGCCGGCGGCGCGGCGCACCGCCATCAGCCCGATATCGTCCTCGACCGTGCGCACCCGCCCGATCCAGGGCTGCAGGTCCTTCATCGCCTCGTCCATCCAGCTCATGCGTTCCTCCGTGGCCGGCGAGACTTGCACGATGCTTCGAAAAGAAGAAGGGGGCGCAAAAAGAAGAAGGGCCTGCTTTCGCAGGCCCTTCCACGCATCGAAAGATCGGCTCGATCAGATCGAGTAGTACATCTTGTACTCGACCGGGGCCGGCTGGTGTTCCCAGTTGTAGACCTCTTCCCACTTGAGCTCCATGTAGGCGTCGATCTGGTCGTCGGTGAACACGCCGCCCTTGGTGAGGAACGAGCGGTCGGCGTCGAGCGCGTTGAGCGCCTCGCGCAGCGAGCCGGCCACGGTCGGGACCTTGGTCAGCTCTTCCGGCGGCAGGTCGTACAGGTTCTTGTCCATCGGGTCGCCCGGGTGGATCTTGTTCTGGATGCCGTCGATGCCGGCCATCAGCATCGCCGCGAAGGCGAGGTACGGGTTGGCCGACGGGTCCGGGAAGCGGACCTCGACGCGCTTGCCCTTCGGCGAGGCCGAGTAGGGGATGCGGCACGAGGCCGAGCGGTTGCGCGACGAGTAGGCCAGCAGCACCGGCGCCTCGAAGCCCGGGATGACGCGCTTGTAGGAGTTGGTGCTGGCGTTGCAGAAGGCGTTCAGCGCCTTGGCGTGCTTGATGATGCCGCCGATGTAGTACAGCGCCGTCTCCGACAGGTCGGCGTAGCCCGAACCGGCGAACAGCGGCTTGTTGTCCTTCCAGATCGACTGGTGGGTGTGCATGCCCGAGCCGTTGTCGCCGTACAGCGGCTTCGGCATGAAGGTCAGCGTCTTGCCGTAGCTGTGGGCGACGTTGTGCAGGGTGTACTTGTACTTCTGCACGTTGTCGGCGGTCTTGACGAGCGTGTCGAAGCGGAAGCCGAGCTCGTTCTGAGCCGGGGCGACCTCGTGGTGGTGGATTTCCATCACCAGGCCCATCTCGGTGCAGACCGACATCATCTCGGCGCGCAGGTCGTTGTGCGAGTCGACCGGCTGGACCGGGAAGTAGCCGCCCTTGACGCCCGGACGGTGGCCCATGTTGCCGCCTTCGTACTCGGCGCCGCTGTTCCACGGCGACTCGGACGACTGGATCTTGAAGAAGCTGCCGCCCATCTGGACGTCGAAGCGGACGTCATCGAACACGAAGAATTCGAGCTCGGGGCCGAACACGGCGGTGTCGCCGACGCCCGAGGACTTCAGGAAGGCCTCGGCGCGCTTGGCCGTCGAGCGCGGGCAACGCGCGTAGAGCTGGCCGGTCGAGGGCTCGACGACGTCGCAGCTGATGATCAGCGTGGTCTGGGCCGAGAAGGGGTCGAGCACGGCGGTCGACGGATCCGGCATCAGGATCATGTCGGACTCGTTGATGGCCTTCCAGCCGCCAATCGAGGAGCCGTCGAACATGACGCCGTCTTCGAACGTGCTTTCGTCCGTGGCCGAGGCCATGCGGGCGGTGTGCTGCCACTTGCCGCGCGGATCGGTGAACCGGAAGTCGACGAACTTGACGTCCTTTTCCTTGATCAGCGAGAGAACCTGTTTGGCGTCCATCTGTCGTGCTTCCCTTTCTGCTTGTCAGTCTCTGCCTCTGCCCCCAGAGGCGGGGTGGTCATACGGCGGCGTCTCCGCGCTCGCCAGTACGAATTCGGATCGCGTCGTCGATGTTCGACACGAAGATCTTGCCGTCGCCGATGCGCCCGGTGTGCGCCGAACCGCGGATCGCCTCGACGGCCTTCTCGACCATCTCGTCCTCGATCACGAGCTCGAGCTTCACCTTGGGCAGGAAATCGACGACGTACTCGGCGCCGCGGTAGAGTTCGGTGTGGCCCTTCTGGCGGCCGAAGCCCTTGGCTTCCAGGACCGTGATGCCCTTGAGGCCGATCTGGTTCAGCGCGTCCTTCACCTCGTCGAGCTTGAAGGGCTTGATGATCGCTTCGATCTTCTTCATTTGGCTGGACACACCCCGCACGCAGACGACGGCCCGCCGCTACACCGGGCTGGCCGCTTGAAGTCGGTGTAGCAGGGTTCGTGCCAGAGTTGCCAACAGGTAGGTCCGTGATTCCAAGCCCGCTTCTGACCAATCGGTAGGCGATTTGTTGAGTTTTCCGGCAGAATTGTGATCAAACAATCAGCAACGCGAGTTCGCCCCCGATGAAGCCCGCCAATTCCCTGATGTCCGGCCTCGGCACCACCGTGTTCGAGGTCATGTCCGCGCTGGCGCGCGAGCACCAGTCGGTGAACCTCGGGCAGGGCTTTCCCGACGACAAGGGGCCCGAGGCGGTGCGCGCCGCCGCCGCGACGTTCCTGCTCGAGGGCCACAACCAGTACCCGCCGATGATGGGACTGCCGGAACTGCGCCAGGCGGTGGCCGAGCACGCCAAGCGGTTCCAGGGGCTGGACATCGACTGGCAGAGCGAGGTGCTGGTCACGTCGGGCGCGACCGAGGCGCTGGCCGATTGCCTGTTCGGCCTGATCGAGCCGGGCGACGAGGTCGTCCTCGTCGAGCCGCTCTACGATTCCTACCTGCCGATCGTGCGACGCGCCGGCGGCATCCCGAAACTGGTCCGGCTGCAGCCGCCGGCCTGGGACCTGCCGCGCGAGGAACTGGCCGCGGCGTTCGGGCCGCGCACCAAGCTGATCCTGTTCAACACGCCGATGAACCCCTGCTCGAAGGTGTTCGACCGCGAGGAACTGGAGTTCATCGCCGGCCTGTGCCGCCAGCACGACGCCTACGCGGTCTGCGACGAGGTCTACGAGCACATCATCTTCGACGGCCGTCGGCACGTGTCGATGATGGGCCTGCCGGGGATGCGCGACCGAGCGGTGCGGATCGGCTCGGCCGGCAAGAGCTTCAGCCTGACCGGCTGGAAGGTCGGCTACGTGACGGCGTCACGCGAGGTCATGAAGTCGATCGCCAAGACGCACCAGTTCATGACCTTCACCACGCCACCCAATTTGCAGTGGGGGGCGGCGACGGGACTGCGTCTTGACGATGCCTACTTCTCGACCCTGGCGTCCGACATGCAGACCAAGCGCGATTTCCTGGCGAACGCGCTGGAGAAGATCGGCTTCGACGTCCTGCCGGCTCACGGCACGTACTTCGTCACCACCGACTTCCGTCCGCTCGGATTCAATGGCACCGACGAGGACTTCTGCCGCCACATCACGGTGGAGGCGGGCGTCACGGCGGTGCCGGTCAGCGCCTTCTACGACACGGTCGATGCAGCGCCCCGGCATCTCGCCCGCTTCTGCTTCTGCAAGCACGACAGCACCCTCGAACAGGCGGTCGAACGGCTGTCAAAGCATTTTACCAAATAAAATCAGCGTATTAATCGATGTTCTTCAACTGGTTACGGAGAGTGGGGTTTTCCTCGTTCCGTGCTATGGGAAAGGTGTACTGACTGCATTTGGATTGCTAAAATATTTTCTGCAGTCATCGTGCCGATGCGAATCGGTGCCCGGAGAAGCGTCGAGAGTGTCCGCCCCTTCCGATACCCGTAGTGCCCGGATCGACGGCCGTCGCCTGCGCAGCGAGCGCACGAAGCAGTTGATCATCGAGGCCTTCCTTGCGCTGGTGCGGGACAACCCCTCGACGCCGATGCCGACCGCCGCCCGGATCGCCGAGCGCGCCGGTTACTCCGTGCGCTCGATCTTCGAACGTTTTCCGGATCTCAAGAAGCTGCGGGCCGCCGCCGCCGACTACCAGCTGGCGCAGGCCGCCGCGCTGGCGCCGCCGCGCCATGTCGACGGCGACCGGCAGGCCCGCATCCGCTCCCAGGTCGAGACCCGGGCAGGGACCTGCGAGCGCGGCATCTCGCTGTGGCGGGTCCTGCTGTACTCGGCCGACCAGGACGAGGAACTGCGACCGCGCATCCGGCTGGCCCGCGAACGCACCATGCAGCGGCTGGAAATGATGTACCGGCCCGAGCTGTCGGCGCTGCCCGAGCGCGAGCGGCAACACCTGCTGATCGCGCTCGAGGCGATCACCGACATCGAGAGCTGGGCGCGCATGCGCGAACTGCACGGGCTGTCCTTCGAAGAGGCCTGCGGCGTCTGGATCCGGGCCGTCGACCGCCTGCTGCCCGCCACCCCGGAGATGCCATGAGCGCCCCGCCGAACGCCGTTCCGGCGGCGCGTCCCGACGGCCGGCGCCTGCGCAGCGAGCGCACGCGGGTCCTGATCATGGAGGCGTACATCGACCTCCTGCGCGAGCTTCCCGAGATTCCCACCGCGGCGAAGATCGCGGCCCGTGCCGGCATCTCGACCCGCCTCGTGTTCGAGCGCTTCACCGATCTCGCGGCGCTCAGCCTCGCGACGGTCGACCATGCCTTCGCCACGGCCGAGGCGCAGGCGACCCCGCGCGGCGTCGACGGCGACCGCATGGCCCGCATCCGCTCGCACGTCGAGACCCGGGCACAGGTCTGCGAACGCTGGCTGCCGCTGTGGCGCGTCGTGATGATCAACCAGGCGAGGCTGTCGCAGCTGCGCGACCGCCTGTTGGCCATGCGCCAGGTCGTGCTGGCGCGCATCCGGCTGATGTATGCGCCGGAACTCGGGGCGATGTCCGAGGCGGAGCGCCGCGACGCCCTGATCATCCTCGAGGCGCTGATCGACTTCGAAAGCTGGGGCCGCATGCGCGAGCATCACGGGCTTGGCTTCGAGGAGGCGTGCGCGGTCTGGGTCAGCGCCATCGACCGGCTCTTGCCGGTCGCACCGGCCGCGAGCCGCTAGCGCGACGGAGGCGACGACGCTCAGCCCGCTTCGTATCGATGGTCGGCGCCTGCGCAGCGAGCGCACCCGGCAGCTGATCATCGAGGCCTACCTCGCGCTCGCCGTCGAGACTGCACCCCGCCTGCCCACCGCGGCCGAGATCGCCGGCCGGGCCGGCTACTCGGTCCGCTCGGTGTTCGAGCGCTTCCACGACCTCCAGGCCCTGCAGCTGGCGGCGATCGACTACGCGCTGGTCCAGGCCGTGGCGCTGTCGCCGCCGCGCGGGCGCGACGGCGACCGCGCCTGCCGCATCTCGGCCCAGGTCGAGGGCAGGGCTCAGACCTGCGAGCGCTGGCTGCCGCTGTGGCGCGCGCTGCTGGCCAATCGCGGCGACGCGCCGGAATTCCGCCACCGGATCGAGGCGGCGCGGACGCGCAACGTCGCGCGACTGGAAGCCATGTACGCGCCCGAACTGGCGTCCCTCGAGGCGCCGGACAGGCGCCAGCTGCTGATCGTCCTCGAGGCACTGACCGAGGTCGACAGCTGGGCCCGCATGCGCGAGTTCTTCGGGCTTTCGGTCGCCGATGCCTGCGCGACCTGGCGGGCGGCCATCGACCGGTTGCTGCCGGCGACGCCGGTGCCGGCCGCGATGCCCGCCTGACCGGGCGTCACCGCCCGGCCGTCTCAAGGTTTCACGGCCCCATACTGCAATTGTCTCCTTAGCGTTCACAATTTGCAGTGATATGGTCGCGTGGCGCGGTTTCCTGTCCGCGTCCCGCAACCCAGCCCGCGCCGTGAACCGAATTGTCCCCAGAACGCACCACGAGATCCGTCCGCATCGACGGCCGCCGCCTGCGGAGCGCGCGCACCAAGCAGCTGATCGTGGAGGCCTACCTCGCGCTGTTGCGGGAACGACAGGAAATCCCGACCGCGACGGCGATCGCCGAGCGCGCCGGCTATTCCGTCCGATCGGTGTTCGAGCGCTTTCCCGACCTCCACGCGTTGCGGGTGGCGGCGACCGACTACGCCTTCACCCAGGGCACGGCCCAGGCGGTGGCCCGCGACATCGAGGGCGACCGCGCCGCGCGCATCCGGTCGCACGTCGAGACGCGGGCCTGGATCTGCGAGCAATGGCTGCCGCTGTGGCGGGCGCTGGTCGCCAACCAGGGCGATTCGGCGGAGCTCAAGGACCGCATCGGGCGGGTGCGCCAGGCGATCCTGCGGCGCATCGAGCTGATGTACGACGCGGAACTCTCGACGCTCGACCCCGTCGAGCGTCGCCAGGCGGTGCTCGCCATCGACAGCCTGATCGATTTCGAGAGCTGGGCCCGCATGCGCAACTTCAGCGGCCTGTCGGTCGAGGAGGCGCGGGAGGTCTGGATCAAGGCGATCGACCGGCTGCTGCCGGCGACACCGCCGCGGCCCGGCCAGAAGCGGGCTGTTTCTTGACGCTCGCGTCGCGCGAGCGTAGGAAAGCGCCGCTTTCGCGGGAGCGACCACGGTGGCGGCCGTAGCTCAGTTGGTTAGAGCGCTAGATTGTGATTCTAGATGTCGCCGGTTCAAATCCGGTCGGCCGCCCCAATCGCCCGTTCGCGCCCGCGGCTGACGCCGGTGCAAGACCTCCAGCCCCGCGATGCCCTCGCTCTCCTGACCTGCGCCGAGATGGGCCAAGCCGACGCGGCGACCATCGCGGGCGGCCTTCCCGGACGTGACCTGATGGAAGCCGCTGGCCGCGCGGTCGCTTCGGCCGCGATGGCGCACTGGCCGCGCGGTCCGGTGGTCGTGCTGTGCGGCCCCGGCAACAATGGCGGCGACGGCTTCGTCGCCGCGCGCCACCTCGCGACGGCCGGCTGGCCGGTGCGCCTCGGCCTGCTGGGCGCGCGCGACGGCCTGCGCGGCGATGCCGCGTGGGCCGCGTCGACCTGGGACGGCGAGGTCCTGCCGCTGTCGCCCGACCTGCTCGACGGGCGGCCGCTGGTGATCGACGCGCTGTTCGGGGCAGGGCTGGCGCGACCGATCGACGGCATCGCCGGCGCGGTGATCGATCGCCTCGAGGCCGAACGGCTGCCGACGCTCGCCGTCGATGTGCCGAGCGGGCTGCATGGCGATACCGGCGAGGTGCTTGGCCGCGCGCCGCACGCGCAACGCACGGTGACGTTCTTTCGCGGCAAGCCCGGTCACTTCCAGTTGGAGGGCCTTCGGCGCTGCGGCGTCCTGGAGATCGCCGACATCGGCATCCGGTCCGGCGTGCTGGCCGGGATCGCGCCGCGGCAATGGCTGAACGCGCCGCCGCTGTGGCAGCACGCGCTGCGGCGCAGCGACATCGCCGATCACAAGTTCGCCCGCGGCCACGCCACGCTGCTGGGCGGCGGGGCGGCGACCGGCGCGGCGCGTCTCGCCGCGCTGGCGGCGCGACGGGCCGGGGCAGGGCTGGTCACGATCGCCGCGCCGGCGGCGGCGCTGGCGATCTACCGCGCCGCCGAGCCGGGCAACCTGGTGGTGCAGGCCGACGACGGCCCGGCCTTCGCCCGGCTGATGGAGGACGCCCGCCGCACCGCGATGCTGGTCGGTCCCGGTTCCGGCCTCGAGCCGCGGACCCGCGCCGCCGCCCTGGCGGCGCTGGCGACCGGGCGGGGCGTGGTCCTCGACGCCGACGCCATCACGCTGTTCGCGGAGGTGCCCGGCGAGCTGTTCGGCGCAGTGCGCGGGCCGGTCCTGCTGACGCCGCACGAGGGCGAGTTCCGGCGCCTGTTCCCCGATCTCGACGGCATGGCGGGCAAGCTGGCGCGCGTGCGCGCCGCGGCGGCCCGCAGCGGCGCGACCGTCCTGCTCAAGGGGCCCGACACCATCATCGCGGCGCCCGACGGGCGGGCGGTGATCAACGTCCATGCCTCGCCGGCGCTGGCGACGGCGGGGGCGGGCGATGTCCTGGCGGGGCTCGCGGTCGGCCTGATGGCGCAGCAGCTTTCGCCGCTGGCGGCGGCCGCGGCGGCAGCCTGGATCCACGGCGAGTGCGCCCTGCGGTTCGGCCGCCCGGGCCTCATCGCCGAGGATCTCGTCGCGCAAATTCCTCAAGCCGTTCAGGCCGCGCTCTCGGCGAATTGACCGTCTGCCGCGCGCGGGCTAACAAGCGCGCGATTCGGCCCTGCGGCATGGCCCGAAAGCCCTTGCACGTGAGGGGGCAGGTCGGGCGGGCGTGGTGGAATTGGTAGACACGCGAGATTTAGGTTCTCGTGCCGCAAGGCGTGGGGGTTCAAGTCCCTCCGCCCGCACCAGACGGAAATGGAAGTGAGACGATGCAAGTGACTGAACTGTCGGCCGAAGGGCTGAAGCGGCAATTCAAGATCGTGGTCCCCGCCGGTGACGTGACCTCCAAGGTCGAAGAGCGGCTGGCCGAACTCGCGCGCACGGCGTCGATGCCGGGCTTCCGCCCGGGCAAGGTGCCGGTCGGCCTGCTGAAGAAGCAGTACGGCCAGGCGCTGTTCGGCGAGGCGGTCGAGGCGGCGGTCAACACCAGCACCGCCAAGGCGATCGAGGATCGCGGCCTCAAGCCGGCGCTGCAGCCGCGCGTCGACCTCAAGCAGCTCGAGGAAGGCAAGGACGTCGAGTTCGAGGTCGTCATCGAGGTCCTGCCGGAGATCGGCAAGCTCGACTTCTCGGGCGTCGAGCTCGAGCGACTGAAGGCCGAGGTGCCGGCCAAGGACGTCGACGAGGCGATCGAGCGCATTTCGAAGGCCAACCGCGAGCAGAAGCCGGTCGACCCGCCGCGCCCCGCCCAGAAGGGCGATGCCATCAAGCTCGACTTCGTGGGCTCGGTGGATGGCGTGGAGTTCCCCGGCGGCGCCGCCGAGGACTACGTGCTGGAGCTCGGCTCGGGCTCGTTCATCCCGGGCTTCGAGGACCAGCTGCTCGGCGCCGAGGTCGGCAAGACGGTCGACGTCAAGGTCACGTTCCCGGCCGACTACGGCAACGCCGAGCTGGCCGGCAAGGACGCGGTCTTCAAGTGCACGATCAAGGAAGTGCGCGAGTTCGTCGACAAGCCGGCCGATGACGAGCTGGCCAAGAAGCACAACTTCGAGAACCTCGAGGCGATGCGCACGGCGGTTTCCGACCGCATCGGCCAGGACTACCAGCAGGTGTCGCGCACGATGATCAAGCGCCAGCTGCTCGACAAGCTGGCCGACAGCCACAAGTTCGACGTGCCGGAAGGCCTGGTCGAGGGCGAGTTCAACGCGATCTGGGAGCGCGTCGAGGAAGCCCGCAAGGCCGGCCAGGAAGTCGGCGACGACGAAGAGAAGATGAAGAAGGAGTACCGCGAGATCGCCGAGCGCCGGGTTCGCCTGGGCCTGCTGCTGGCCGATGTCGGGCGCTCCAACGCGATCGACGTGACGCCGGAGGAGCTCAACCAGGCGGTGATGCGCGAGGCGATGCGCTATCCCGGCCAGGAGCGGCAGGTGCTCGAGTTCTACAGCAAGAACGCCGAGCTGAAGGAGCGCCTGCGGGCGCCGATCTTCGAGGAGAAGACGGTCGACTTCATCCTCGAGCTGGCGAAGGTGACCGAGAAGACGGTTACCCCGGAGGAACTGTTCAAGGCAGCCCGCGAGGCCGAGGAGGCCGAAGAGGGCGGGGACAAGGCCAAGGAATAGACTCCCAGGCGATCCGGCGCCGATGGTCTTGAATGCGACCATCGGCGCTGCCACTTTTGTACAGTTCCAAGAAGGGGGCCCGCGATGATTCGCGACCGCGATCCGCTCGAAGTCTACAACAACTACTATGTACCGATGGTCGTCGAGCAGTCGGCGCGTGGCGAACGTGGCTACGACATCTGGTCGAGGCTGCTGAAGGAACGCATCGTGTTCCTGAACGGTCCGATCGAGGACAACGTTGCCGGCCTGGTCTGCGCCCAGCTGCTCTACCTCGAGGCCGAGAACCCGACCAAGGACATCTCGTTCTACATCAACTCGCCGGGTGGCGTGGTGACCTCGGGCCTGGCGATCTACGACACCATGCAGTACGTGCGGCCGCAGATCTCGACCCTGGTGTTCGGCCAGGCGGCATCGGCCGGCTCGCTGCTGCTGATGGCGGGTGAGAAGGGCAAGCGGTTCTCGCTGCCGAACGCCCGGATCATGATCCACCAGCCGTCGGGCGGGGCCCAGGGCCAGGCCACGGACATCGAGATCCATGCCCGGGAGATCCTGTCGATCCGGGCGCGGCTGAACCAGATGTACGCGTCGCATTGCGGCCGGACCATCGAGGAGATCGACCGGGCGATGGAGCGCGACAAGTTCTTCTCGCCGCAGGAAGCCAAGGAATTCGGGCTGATCGACGAAGTGATGGAAAAGCGCCCGACCACCCCGACCGTCCAGGCGGCTGCCTCCTGAGGAGGCAGTTGCGAGCAGTTGTTCCCGGTCCGGTCTGCGATACACCATATTTTGAGGTTGTCGCGGTCGGAGCGGGGTGTTTAACATAGCTTGCGTGCGGGCCCGCAAGTCGGCGGGCTGCCCAAGCGGAGGTGCGTTAACGACATGCCAGCCGCCAAGTCCGGGGGCGACTCCCGCAACACCCTGTACTGCAGCTTCTGCGGGAAGAGCCAGCACGAGGTCCGGAAGCTGATTGCCGGTCCGACCGTATTCATCTGCGATGAATGCGTCGAACTCTGCATGGACATCATCCGGGAAGAGAGCAAGACGACCCTGGTGAAGTCCAAGGACGGCGTGCCGTCCCCGAAGGAAATTCGCCAGATCCTCGACGACTACGTGATTGGCCAGGACCAGGCCAAGCGCATCCTCGCTGTTGCGGTGCACAATCACTACAAGCGGCTCGGCCACGGCGGGAAGAGCAACGAGGTCGAGATCGCCAAGTCGAACATCATGCTGATCGGCCCGACGGGTTGCGGCAAGACGCTGCTCGCCCAGACGCTGGCCCGCATGCTCGACGTGCCGTTCACGATGGCCGATGCGACGACGCTGACCGAGGCCGGTTACGTCGGCGAGGACGTCGAGAACATCATCCTGAAGCTGCTGCAGTCGGCCGATTACAACGTCGAGCGGGCGCAGCGCGGCATCGTCTACATCGACGAGGTCGACAAGATCAGCCGCAAGTCCGACAACCCGTCGATCACGCGCGACGTTTCGGGCGAGGGCGTGCAGCAGGCGCTGCTCAAGATCATGGAAGGCACCGTCGCGTCGGTGCCGCCGCAGGGCGGTCGCAAGCACCCGCAGCAGGAATTCCTGCAGGTCGACACGACCAACATCCTGTTCATCTGCGGCGGTGCGTTCGCCGGCCTCGACAAGATCATCGCGATGCGCCGCCAGGGCACGTCGATCGGCTTCGGCGCCGAGGTGCGGGGGCCGGACGACCGTCGCACCGGCGAGGTGCTGCGCGACCTCGAGCCCGAGGACCTGCTGAAGTACGGGCTGATCCCCGAGTTCGTCGGCCGCCTGCCGGTGGTCGCCACGCTCGAGGACCTCGACGAGGTCGCCCTGATCGAGATCCTGACGCGTCCCAAGAACGCGCTGCTCAAGCAGTACCAACGGCTGTTCGACATGGAGAACGTGAAGCTCAAGTTCTCCGACGACGCGCTGCGCGCGGTCGCCCAGAAGGCGATCATGCGCAAGACCGGCGCCCGCGGCCTGCGGTCTATCATGGAGACCGTGCTGCTCGACACCATGTACGACCTGCCGTCGCTGGAAGGCGTCGAAGAGGTCGTGATCAACCGCGAGGTGATCGAGGGTCGGGCGCAGCCGCTGTATGTGCACGGTGAGCGCAAGGAAGGCGTCGCTGCGGCGCCGGCCTGACTTTTGCTGCGCCGGCAGCAGCCCCTGCCGGCATTCTGCCATGGGCTTGAACAACCCTCTGTTCAGGCCAATCTCTGTTACGAGTGCGCGTGCCGGCAGGCCGTGGGTTGCCCATCAGGGGACCGACGGCCGGGGTGCGGGTAGCTCTAACAGCGTCTTAGCGAGGCACCATGAACGCCCCCTCTGAAGGAACGACCTACCCCGTCCTGCCGTTGCGCGACATCGTCGTGTTTCCCGGCATGATCGTCCCGCTCTTCGTCGGCCGCGAAAAGAGCGTGAAGGCCCTCGAAGAGGTCATGAAGGACGACAAGCAGATCCTGCTGATCGCCCAGAAGAACGCGAGCCAGGACGATCCCGGTCCCGAGGACATCTACACCATCGGCACGCTGGGCACGGTCCTGCAGCTGCTGAAGCTGCCCGACGACACCGTCAAGGTGCTGGTCGAGGGCGGCAAGCGCGTGAAGATCGTCGGCTACACCGGCCGCCCGGACTTCTTCGAGGCCACCGTGGTCGAGATGGAAGAGGCGCCGACCGAGGCCGCCGAGCTCCAGGCCGCTGCGCGCACCGTGGTCTCCGAGTTCGAGAACTACGTGAAGCTGAACAAGAAGGTGCCGCCGGAAGTCGTGGTCTCGATCAACAAGATCGAGGACCCAGCGAAGCTCGCCGACACCATCTCCGCCCACCTCGCCCTCAAGGTCGCCGAGAAGCAGCAACTGCTCGAGCTCGAGTCGGTGAGCAAGCGTCTCGAGCGCATCCTCGGCCTGATGGAAGGCGAGATCGGCGTGTTGCAGGTCGAGAAGAAGATCCGCAACCGCGTCAAGCGCCAGATGGAGAAGACGCAGCGCGAGTACTATCTCAACGAGCAGATGAAGGCGATCCAGAAGGAGCTTGGCGAGACCGAGGACGGTCGCGACGAGATCTCCGAGCTGGAGAAGCGCATCAAGAAGACGCGCCTGTCGAAGGAAGCCCGCGAGAAGGCCAATGCCGAGCTGAAGAAGCTGCGGACCATGAGCCCGATGTCGGCCGAGGCGACGGTGGTGCGCAACTACCTCGACTGGCTGCTGTCGATCCCGTGGCGCAAGCCGACCAAGATCATCAAGGACCTCAAGTACGCCGAGGACGTTCTCAACGCCGATCACCACGGCCTCGAGAAGGTCAAGGAGCGCATCCTCGAGTACCTCGCCGTGCAGCAGCGCGTCGACAAGATGAAGGGTCCGATCCTGTGCCTGGTCGGCCCCCCGGGCGTCGGCAAGACCTCGCTGGGCAAGTCGATCGCCAAGGCGACCGGGCGCAACTTCGTGCGGATGTCGCTGGGCGGCGTGCGCGACGAGGCCGAGATCCGCGGCCATCGCCGGACCTATATCGGCTCGCTGCCGGGCAAGGTCATCCAGAGCATGAAGAAGGCGAAGTCGTCGAACCCGCTGTTCCTGCTCGACGAGATCGACAAGCTGGGCGCGGACTTCCGCGGCGACCCGTCGTCGGCGCTGCTCGAGGTGCTCGACCCCGAGCAGAACGCGAGCTTCAACGATCACTACCTCGAGGTCGACTACGACCTGTCGAACGTGATGTTCATCACCACGGCGAACTCGCTGCGCATGGCGCAGCCGCTGCTCGACCGCATGGAGATCATCCGGCTGGCGGGCTACACCGAGGACGAGAAGGTCGCGATCGCCCGCAAGCACCTGATCCCCAAGCAGATCGAGGCGAACGGGCTGAAGGCCGACGAGTTCGATGTCGGCGACGACGCGGTGCGCGACCTGGTGCGCTACTACACCCGCGAGGCGGGCGTGCGTAACCTCGAGCGCGAGATCGCCAACCTGGCGCGCAAGGCCACCAAGGAAATCCTCATGAAGGGGACGTCCAAGGTGAAGGTGCGGGCCAAGAACCTCGACAAGTACGCCGGCGTGCGGCGCTTCCGCTTCGGCGAGGCCGAGCTCGAGGACCTGGTCGGCATCACGACCGGCCTGGCGTGGACCGAGGTCGGCGGCGAGCTGCTGCAGGTCGAGGCCGTGCTGGTCCCGGGCCGCGGCCGCATGAGCGTCACCGGCAAGCTGGGCGACGTGATGCAGGAGTCGGTGCAGGCGGCCAACGCCTACGTCCGCTCGCGCGCCCACTCGTTCGGCATCAAGCCGGTGGTGTTCGAGAAGCGCGACATCCACGTGCACGTGCCGGAAGGCGCGACGCCCAAGGACGGTCCGTCGGCCGGCGTGGCGATGATCACCTCGATCGTCTCGGCGCTGACCGGCGTGGCGGTGCGCAAGGATGTCGCCATGACCGGCGAGATCAGCCTGCGCGGCCGCGTCCTGCCGATCGGCGGCCTCAAGGAGAAGCTGCTGGCCGCGCTGCGCGGCGGGCTCAAGACCGTGCTGATCCCGAAGGAGAACGAGCGCGACCTGCCGGAAATCCCGGAGAACGTGAAGAAGGGGCTCGAGATCGTGCCCGTCTCCACGGTCGACGAGGTGCTGGCCCGCGCGCTGGTCAAGCCGCTGGTCGCCATCGAGTGGCCGAACGACCTCGAGGTCGCGGCCGGCAAGCCGGCCGATGGCTCGGAGGTTCGGGCCCACTAAGGGACCGACCCGGGGGGACCGACCCTGGAAACATCGCGAAGCCCCGGCAGTGCCGGGGCTTCGTCGTTTCAGGCCCCACAGGTGCCCCGGAAGCGGGCAGGGGCCACAAAATGTGGTATTCGGCGTTGACGCGCCGCGGTGCTCCCTTACACTCCGGCCCGTTCCAGTGGGGGGCCAGCTTTGAACAAGCACGATTTGATCGCCGCCGTTGCCGCTTCGACCAACCTCTCCAAGACCGATGCCGCCGGCGCCATCGAAGCGATGCTGACCGTGATCACGAAGTCCCTGAAGAAGAAGGAAAAGGTCCTGCTGGTCGGGTTCGGCACATTCCAGGTGTCGCGACGCAAGGCCGCGGAGGGGCGCAATCCCCAGACCGGCGAGAAGATCAAGATCCCGGCGGCCAACGTGCCGCGCTTCAAGGCCAGCAAGCAGCTGCGCGACGCGATCAACTAGAGCGCTTTCGACGGCGCTGTGATACCACCGCGGGCGGGCGATTAGCTCAGCGGTAGAGCATTCCCTTTACACGGGACTGGTCGGCGGTTCGATCCCGTCATCGCCCACCATCACCGTTTTGGCGACGACTTCTCTCAACCTGCGAAAGCGTCGATATTTCCAGCACTTACGCACCCCTTCGCGAGTGCAGTATGCTTGACACCCCATAGGGTGTCCTATATCTCTCGCGCGCCGTTGGGGACTAATGCGGGCGTAGTTCAGTTGGTTAGAACGCCGGCCTGTCACGCCGGAGGTCGCGGGTTCGAGTCCCGTCGCTCGCGCCAGCCCCAACGCTGGCGACCCTAACGGGGGCGCCACACTGAGTGAGGGGTGGCGATGGAAGGTCTTCTCCGGGAATATTTGCCCATCCTGATCTTCCTCGGTCTCGCCTTCGCCATAGTGTGCGCGATGCTCGGGGCCTCGTACCTGATCGCGCGGCAGAACCCGAATTCAGAGAAGCTGTCGCCCTTCGAGTGCGGCTTTGCCCCGTTCAATGACGCCCGCGGCCAGTTCGACGTCCGGTTCTACCTGGTCGCCATCCTCTTCATCATTTTCGACCTGGAAGTCGCCTTCCTGTTCCCGTGGGCCGTTTCCCTCGGTGACATCGGCGTCTTCGGCTTCTGGTCGATGATGCTGTTCCTGGCCGTCCTGACGGTCGGCTTCATCTACGAATGGCGCAAGGGAGCGCTGGAATGGGAGTGACCACCCCGGTTACCACCAGCGCCGCCGAGGCGGCGCTGTCGCGGGCGCTGAACGACGAACTGGCCGACAAAGGCTTCGTCGTCGCCCAGCTCGACAAGCTCGTCACCTGGGCGCGCACCGGCTCGATGTGGGGCCTGACCTTCGGCCTCGCGTGCTGCGGCGTGGAAATGATCCATTGCTGGATGAGCCGCTACGATCTCGACCGCTTCGGCTTCGCGCCGATGCCGAGCCCGCGCTCGGCCGACGTGATGATCGTGGCCGGCACGCTGACCAACAAGATGGCCCCGGCGCTGCGCAAGGTCTACGACCAGATGGCCGAGCCCCGCTACGTCATCTCGATGGGCTCGTGCGCCAACGGCGGCGGCTACTATCACTACAGCTACTCGGTGGTGCGCGGCTGCGATCGGATCATCCCGGTCGACGTCTACGTCCCGGGCTGCCCGCCGACCGCGGAAGCCCTGCTTTACGGCGTTCTCCAGCTGCAGAAGAAGGTCCGCCGGACCGGGTCGCTGGTGCGCTAGATGGGCGAACAACTCCAGGACCTCGGCAAGCACATCGCCGATTCGACGGCCGGGGCGGTGACCGCCTGCACGGTGCGGCTGGGCGAGCTGATGCTCGAGACCACGCCCGACCGGCTGACCGCGCTGCTGACCTTCCTGCGCGACGATCCGCGCTGCCTGTTCAAGCAGATGATCGACATCTGCGGCGTCGACTGGCCGGAGCGCGAGAAGCGCTTCGACGTCGTCTACAACCTGCTCAGCGTCCGCCTCAACCAGCGGGTCCGCGTAAAGGTTGCCACCGACGAGAACACCCCGGTGCCGTCGGCCGCGCCGCTGTTCAGCTCGGCCGGCTGGTTCGAGCGCGAGACCTACGACATGTACGGCGTCTGGTTCTCGGACCATCCCGATCTCCGCCGCATCCTCACCGACTACGGCTTCGAGGGGCACCCGCTGCGCAAGGACTTCCCGCTGACCGGGTTCGTCGAGGTGCGCTGGGACGACCTGCAGAAGCGGGTGGTCTACGAGCCGGTGAAGCTGACCCAGGAGTTCCGCCGCTTCGACTTCCTGAGCCCGTGGGAGGGCGCGCGCCACGTGCTGCCCGGTGACGAGAAGGCTGCCGAACCGGCCGCCGACAAGGCCAAGAGCTGACGATGTCCGACGTCGAGATCAAGACCCTCACCATGAACTTCGGGCCGCAGCATCCTGCGGCCCACGGCGTGCTGCGTCTCGTGGTCGAGATGGACGGCGAGATCGTCGAGCGCTGCGATCCGCACATCGGGCTGCTGCATCGCGGCACCGAGAAGCTGATCGAGTACAAGAGCTACCTGCAGGCGGTGCCGTACTTCGACCGGCTCGATTACGTGTCGCCGATGTGCCAGGAGCACGCCTACGCGCTCGGCGTCGAGAAGCTGCTCGGCATCGAGGTGCCGGAGCGCGGCCAGTACATCCGCGTCCTGTTCTCCGAGATCACCCGCATCCTCAACCACCTGCTGAACGTCACGACGTTCGCGATGGACACCGGCGCGCTGACGCCGCCGCTGTGGGGCTTCGAGCAGCGCGAGCTGCTGATGGAGTTCTACGAGGGCGTCAGCGGATCGCGCATGCACGCGGCCTATTTCCGGCCGGGCGGTGTCCACCAGGACATGCCGGCGGGCATGCTCGACGCCATCGAGGCGTGGATCAAGCAGTTCTACCCGTTCCTCAAGGACATCGAGAACCTGCTGAACGAGAACCGCATCTTCCGCATGCGCACCGTCGACATCGGCGTGGTGTCGACCGAGCAGGCGCTCGATTGGGGCTTCTCCGGCCCGATGATCCGCGCCTCCGGCCTGCCGTGGGACCTGCGCAAGTCGCAGCCCTACGACGTCTACGACCGCATGGACTTCGACATCCCGGTCGGCAAGACCGGCGACTGCTTCGCGCGCTACCTGGTGCGGCTGCAGGAGATGTACCAGAGCGCCCGGATCATGGAGCAGTGCGTCGCCAAGCTGCGCACGCTGACCGGCCCGGTGCGGGTCGACGATCGCAAGATCTCGCCGCCCCGCCGCGCCGAGATGAAGGGCTCGATGGAAGCCCTGATCCATCACTTCAAGCTCTACACCGAGGGCTACAAGGTGCCGGCCGGCGAGACCTACACGGCCGTCGAGACGCCCAAGGGCGAGTTCGGCGTCTACCTGGTCTCCGACGGCACCAACAAGCCGTATCGCTGCAAGATCCGCCCGGCGGGCTTCCCGCATCTCGCGGCTCTCGAGATGATGACGAAGGGCCACCAGCTCGCCGACATGTCGGCGAACATCGGCTCGCTCGACATCGTCTTCGGCGAGATCGACCGCTAGGAGCGACGATATGTCGATGATCACCGCCGACCCCAAGGACGTGCCGCAGGTCGAGAAGTTCGCGTTCGACGCCGAGCATCTCGCCAAGGCCAACGAGCTGATCGCCAACTACCCGCAGGGCCGCCAGGCCAGCGCGGTGATCGGCCTGCTCGATCTCGCGCAGCGCCAGCACGGCTGGCTGCCGCGCGTCGCGATGAACGAGGTCGCGCGCCTGCTCGACATGGCGCCGATCCGTGTCTACGAGATCGCGACCTTCTACACGATGTTCCAGCTGCGGCCGAAGGGGAAGCACCACCTCCAGGTCTGCACCACGACGCCGTGCTGGCTGCGCGGCTCGGAAGCCATCATGAAGGCGTGCGAGGCCGCCGCCGACGGCGAGACCTTCAGCGTGCAGGAAGTCGAGTGCCTCGGCGCCTGCGTCAACGCGCCGGTCGTGCAGATCAACGACGATTTCTTCGAGGACCTCGACGAGGCCAGCCTGAAGCGGGTGCTGGACGCGCTGAAGCGCGGCGAGAACCCCAAGCCCGGCCCCCAGGTCGACCGCGTGAACTCGGCCCCCGAGGGTGGCCCGACGACGCTCAGGAGCGAGTAGACGATGCTTGCCGACAAGGATCGCATCTTCACCAACCTCTACGGCATCCATGACTGGCGGCTGCCGGCGGCGCGCGCCCGCGGCTGCTGGGACAACACCAAGGCGATCCTCGAGAAGGGTCCCGAGGGCATCATCGACGAGATGAAGAAGTCGGGCCTGCGCGGTCGCGGCGGCGCCGGCTTCCCGACCGGCCTCAAGTGGTCGTTCATGCCGAAGGAAGTGAAGGACCGGCCGCACTACCTCGTGGTCAATGCCGACGAGTCCGAGCCCGGCACCTGCAAGGACCGCGATATCCTCCGCCACGACCCGCATCACCTGGTCGAGGGCTGCCTGATCGCCGGCTTCGCGATGCGCGCCAACGCCGGCTACATCTACGTGCGCGGCGAGTTCTACAACGAGGCCCAGACGCTGAAGGCGGCGATCCGCGAGGCCTACGACGCCGGCCTGCTGGGCAAGAACGCCTGCGGCTCGGGCTGGGACTTCGATCTCTACGTCCACCGCGGCGCCGGCGCCTACATCTGCGGCGAGGAGACTGCGCTGCTCGAGAGCCTCGAGGGCAAGAAGGGCATGCCGCGCCTCAAGCCGCCGTTCCCGGCCGGCGCCGGCCTGTACGGCTGCCCAACCACCGTGAACAACGTCGAGTCGATCGCCGTCGCGCCGACCATCCTGCGCCGCGGCGCGGCGTGGTTCGCCGGCATGGGCCGTCCGAACAACGTCGGGACCAAGCTGTTCTGCATCTCCGGGCACGTGAACAAGCCGTGCAACGTCGAGGAGGTGATGGGCATCCCGCTGCGCGAGCTGATCGAGAAGCATGCCGGCGGCGTGCGCGGCGGCTGGGACAACCTGCTGGCGGTGATCCCCGGCGGCGCGTCGGTGCCGCTGCTGCCCAAGCCGATCTGCGACACCGTCCTGATGGATTTCGACGCGCTGCGCGAGCAGCGCTCGGGTCTCGGCACCGCCGCCGTGATCGTCATGGACAAGTCGACCGACATCGTGAAGGCGATCGCCCGCCTCAGCCAGTTCTACAAGCACGAGAGCTGCGGCCAGTGCACGCCGTGCCGCGAGGGCACTGGCTGGATGTGGCGCGTGATGGAACGCATGGTGACGGGCAACGCCCGCATCGACGAAATCGACGCCCTCGAGGACGTCACCAAGCAGGTCGAGGGTCACACGATCTGCGCCCTGGGTGACGCGGCGGCCTGGCCCATCCAGGGCCTGATCCGCCATTTCCGCCCCGAGATGGAGCGCCGCATCCGCGCGCGCACCGAAAAGCTCGCGGCCGAGTAGGGCAGGAGTACGAACATGCCCAAGATGACCATCGACGGTATCGAGATCGAGGTCCCGGCCGGGATCACCGTCCTGCAGGCCTGCGAACTGGCGGGGATCGAGATCCCGCGCTTCTGCTACCACGAGCGGCTGTCGATCGCCGGCAACTGCCGCATGTGCCTGGTCGAGCAGGAGAAGGCGCCCAAGCCGATCGCCTCGTGCGCCATGCCGGTCATGGACAACATGGTCATCAAGACCAACACGCCGATGGTGCAGAAGGCCCGCAAGGGCGTGATGGAATTCCTGCTGATCAATCATCCGCTCGACTGCCCGATCTGCGACCAGGGCGGCGAGTGCGACCTGCAGGACCAGGCGATGGGCTACGGCTTCGACCGCAGCCGCTACCACGAGAACAAGCGCGCGGTGCCGGACAAGGAGCTTGGCCCGCTGGTCAAGACGTCGATGACGCGCTGCATTCACTGCACGCGCTGCATCCGCTTCGCGACCGAGGTCGCGGGCGTCGAGGAACTGGGCGCGACGGCGCGCGGCGAGTCGATGGAGGTCACCACCTACGTCGAGCACGCGCTGACCACCGAGCTGTCCGGCAACCTGGTCGATCTCTGCCCGGTCGGCGCGCTGACCTCCAAGCCGTACGCCTACGAGGCGCGGCCGTGGGAACTGCAGAAGACCGAGTCGGTCGACGCGATGGACGCGCTCGGCTCGAACATCCGCGTCGACACGCGCGGCGCCGTCGTGATGCGCGTGCTGCCGCGGCTGAACGACGACATCAACGAGGAGTGGATCTCCGACAAGACCCGTCACGCGATCGACGGGCTGCGCTACCAGCGCCTCGACCGCCCGTACGTCCGCAAGGCCGGCAAGCTGGTCGAGGCGAGCTGGGACGACGCCTTCGCCGTGATCGTCGACAAGCTCGGCAAGATCGACGGCGCGAAGTTCGCGGCGATCGCGGGCGACCAGTGCGACGCCGAATCGATGGTGGCGCTGAAGGATCTCGCCACGGCGCTGGGCTCGGCGAACATCGACTGCCGCCAGGACGGTGCGAAGCTCGAGGGCGGCCCGCGCGGCAGCTACATCTTCAACCCGGGCATCCGCGGCATCGACCAGGCCGACGCGATCCTGCTGGTCGGCAGCAACCCGCGCCTCGAGGCGCCGGTGCTGAACGCCCGCATCCGCCGCCGCTACCTGCATGGCCGGGTGCCGGTCGGCGTGGTCGGCGTGCCGGCCGACCTGACCTACCCGACCCACGCGCTGGGCACCGGCGCGGCCGCGCTGCGCGACCTGGTCGACGGCAAGGGCGCCTTCGCCGAGACGCTGAAGGGCGCGAAGAACCCGCTGATCGTGGTCGGCATGGGCGCGCTGGCGCGTTCCGATGGCGGCGCGATCCTGGCCCTGGCCCGTGAACTGGCCGACAAGCTGGGCGCGGTGCGCGCCGACTGGAACGGCTTTGCCGTGCTGCACATCGCGGCGGCGCGCGTCGGCGGCCTCGATCTCGGCCTGGTGCCGGGCGCCGGCGGCCGCGACGTCGAGGGCATCCTGGCCGGCTGCGAGAAGGGCGAGATCGCCGCCGTCTACCTGCTGGGCGCCGACGAGATCGACATGAAGCGGCTCGGCAAGGCGTTCGTGATCTACCAGGGCCACCACGGCGATGCCGGCGCCCACCGCGCCGACGTCATCCTGCCGGGTGCCGCCTACACCGAGAAGCCGGGCACCTGGGTCAACACCGAGGGCCGGGTCCAGCTCGGCCGGCGCGCCGTCTACCCGCCGGGCGACGCCCGCGAGGACTGGACGATCCTGCGCGCCCTGTCGGAGCGGCTGGGCAAGACCCTGCCGTACGACACGCTCGACCAGGTGCGGGCGCGGCTGGTCGCGGTGAACCATGTGTTGGGCGCGATCGACCAGCAGCAGGCCGGCGGCTGGGGCAACTTCGGCACGCCGGGCAGCACGACCGACGCGCCGCTGGTCTCGCCGATCGACAACTTCTACATGACCTGCCCGATCAGCCGGGCGTCGCGCACCATGGCCGAGTGCGTGGCCAGCCGCTCGGCGGCCAAGCTGGCGGCGGAGTAGGGACATGGACACCCTGATCCAATTCTTCACGACGACCTGGATCGGCCAGCTGATCGTCATCCTGGCGCAGTGCCTGGCGGTTACCGTGCCGCTCCTGGTGTCGGTGGCCTACATGACCTACGTCGACCGCAAGGTCTGGGCGTCGATCCAGCTGCGCCGCGGCCCCAACGTGGTCGGCGCGTTCGGCCTGCTGCAGCCGTTCGCCGACGGCCTCAAGCTGGTGCTCAAGGAGACGATCATCCCGTCGAGCGCCAACGGCATCCTGTTCGTCATCGCGCCGATGATCGCCTTCATGACCGCGCTGGTGGCCTGGGCGGTGGTGCCGTTCGGCGACGGCATGGTGATCGCCGACATCAACGTCGGGATCCTCTACCTGTTCGCGATCTCGTCGCTCGGCGTCTACGGGATCATCATCGCCGGCTGGGCGTCGAACTCGAAGTACGCCTTCCTCGGCGCGCTGCGCTCGGCCGCCCAGATGGTCTCCTACGAGGTCTCGATCGGCTTCGTGCTGGTCACGGTGCTGCTGTGCGCCGGCTCGCTGAACCTCAGCAAGGTCGTGCTGGCCCAGTCCGGCGGCTTCTGGAACTGGTTCTGGCTGCCGCTGCTGCCGATGTTCGTGATCTTCTTCATCTCGTCGCTGGCCGAGACCAACCGCACCCCGTTCGACCTGCCGATGTCGGAAGCCGAGCTCGTGGCCGGCTTCCACACCGAGTACTCGGCGATGACGTTCGGCCTGTTCTTCCTCGGCGAGTACGCCAACATGATCCTGCTCTCGGCGATGGGCGCGGTCCTGTTCCTCGGCGGCTGGATGTCGCCGCTGCCGTTCGCGCCGTTCACCCTCGTGCCGGGCGTCGTCTGGTTCGCGCTCAAGATCGCGATGCTGCTGTTCGTGTTCAGCTGGACCAAGGGCACTCTGCCCCGGTACCGCTACGACCAGCTGATGCGCCTGGGTTGGAAGGTCTTCCTGCCGGTCTCGCTGGGCTGGCTCGTTCTCACCGCCGCCGTGCTGCAGTTCGGCGGCCTGGTCCCGAAGCACTAGGTTCGTCATGGCCTCTCTCGACCGTACCGCGCGCTCCTTCCTGCTCTCCGAGCTGGTCGCCGGTTTCGCGCTGACCCTGAAGTACATGTTCAAGCCGAAAGTCACGGTGAACTACCCGTACGAGAAGGGACCGCTCAGCCCGCGCTTCCGCGGCGAGCACGCGCTGCGCCGTTACCCGAACGGCGAGGAGCGCTGCATCGCGTGCAAGCTGTGCGAGGCGATCTGCCCGGCCCAGGCCATCACCATCGAGGCCGAGCCGCGCGACGACGGCAGCCGCCGCACGACGCGCTACGACATCGACATGACCAAGTGCATCTACTGCGGCTTCTGCCAGGAAGCCTGCCCGGTCGATGCCATCGTCGAGGGACCGAACTTCGAGTTCTCGACCTGGACCCGCGAGGAGCTGATGTACGACAAGGAAAAGCTCCTCTCGAACGGCGACCGGTGGGAATCGCTCATCGCCGCCAATATCCATTCCGACGCGCCGTACCGGTGAGCCGGAAGGGATAGGGGGAGATCATGATCCTGCAGGCCCTGGCCTTCTACGTCTTTGCATTCGTCGTCATGGCGTCCGGCGCCATGGTGGTGGTGTCGCGCAACCCCGTGTACTCGGTCCTGTTCCTGATCCTGGCGTTCTTCAACGCGGCGGCGCTGTTCCTGCTGATCGGCGCCGAGTTCATCGCGATGATCCTGGTGATCGTCTACGTCGGCGCGGTCGCGGTGCTGTTCCTGTTCGTGGTCATGATGCTCGACATCAACCTGACCGAGATGCGCGAGGGCTTCCTCAAGTACCTGCCGATCGGCGCCCTGATCGGCGTCATCCTGTTCGCCGAGATCCTGTTCGGCCTCGGCGTGATCGGCAGCGACAGCGGCACCCTGGCCTCGCTGGCCAAGGGCGGGCCGAAGGTCCTGCCGATCGACAACACGCGGGCGATCGGCCGGGTGCTCTACACCCAGTACTTCTACCTGTTCCAGGTGTCCGGACTGGTGCTGCTGGTCGCCATGATCGGCGCCATCGTGCTGACGCTCCGCAGCCGCCCCGGCGTCCGTCGCCAGCGCATCGACGACCAGCTCTACCGGCCGGTCGGCGAGGCCGTGACGGTGGTCAAGGTGCCGACCGGGGAGGGCGTGTGATGATCATCGGTCTCGGCCACTACCTGTTCGTCGCCGCCGTGCTGTTCACCATGGGCGTGCTCGGCATCTTCCTGAACCGGAAGAACGTCATCGTCATCCTGATGTGCGTCGAGCTCATGCTGCTCGCCGTCAACATCAACCTGGTCTCGTTCTCGGTCTTCCAGGGCAACGTGGTGGGGCAGGTGTTCGCCATGCTGGTCCTGACCGTGGCCGCCGCCGAGGCGGCGATCGGCCTGGCCATCCTCGTGGTCTACTTCCGCAACCGCGGGACCATCGAGGTCGAAGACATCAACGCGATGAAGGGCTAGGCCGGAAGCGCATCATGGATCTCGCGATCAAGCTCATCGTCCTGCTGCCCCTCGTGGCGGCAGCCATCGCCGGCCTGTTCTGTCGCGTCATCGGCGACCGCCCGGCGCAGATCGTCACCACGGCCGCGCTGCTGATCTCGGCGGCGCTGTCGGTCTTCCTGTTCGCCAAGATCGGGTTCGGCCCGGAGAACGCCAAGGCCTTCACCGTCAGGCTGTTCACCTGGTTCGATTCGGGCACGCTCGACGTGGCGTGGTCGCTGCGCGTCGACACGCTGACCGTGGTTATGCTGATCGTCGTGACCGGCGTGTCGTCGATGGTCCACCTCTACTCGATCGGCTACATGGCCGAGGATCCCAGCATCCCGCGGTTCATGTCGTACCTCAGCCTGTTCACCTTCTTCATGCTGATGCTGGTGACGTCCGACAACCTCGTGCAGCTGTTCTTCGGCTGGGAGGGCGTCGGCCTCGCCTCGTACCTGCTGATCGGATTCTGGTACGAGAAGAAGTCGGCCAACGACGCGGCGATGAAGGCCTTCATCGTCAACCGCGTCGGCGACTTCGGCTTCGCGCTGGGCATCTTCGCGGTGTTCATGCTGTCCGGCTCGGTCGGCTTCGCCGACATCTTCGCCAAGGCGCCCGAGATGGCGAAGATGCGCTTCAGCTTCCTCGGCATGGACGTCCCGGCGCTCGAGGCCGCCTGCCTGCTGCTGTTCGTCGGCGCGATGGGCAAGTCGGCCCAGCTGTTCCTCCACACCTGGCTGCCCGACGCCATGGAAGGCCCGACCCCGGTGTCGGCCCTCATCCATGCCGCGACCATGGTGACCGCCGGCGTGTTCATGCTGTGCCGCCTGTCGCCGCTGTTCGAACTGGCCCCGGTCGCCTCGACCGTGGTGACCCTGATCGGCGCCTCGACCGCGTTCTTCGCCGCCACGATCGGCATCACCCAGTTCGACATCAAGCGGGTGATCGCCTACTCGACCTGCAGCCAGCTCGGCTACATGTTCTTCGCGGCCGGCGTCGGCGCCTACCCGGCGGCGATGTTCCACCTGACCACCCACGCGTTCTTCAAGGCGCTGCTGTTTCTGTGCGCCGGCTCGGTGATCCACGCGCTGCACCACGAGCAGGACATGCGCAAGATGGGCGGGGTGCGGGTCAAGGTCCCGCAGACCTACTGGCTGATGTGGATCGGCAACCTGGCGCTGGCCGGCATCGGCATCCCGTACATCCTGGGCGAGGGCATCGGCTTCGCCGGCTTCTACTCCAAGGACATGATGATCGAGGCGGCGTACGGCGTGCACACCAGCATCGGCCTGTACGCCTTCTGGATGGGCGTGATCGCGGCCTTCCTGACCGCGTTCTACTCGACCCGCCAGATGTTCATGACCTTCCACGGCACCTACCGCGGCGACCACCACACCTGGGACCACGCCCACGAGTCGCCGCCGACCATGCTGATCCCGCTCTACGTGCTGGGCGTCGGCGCGCTGCTGTCGGGCTACCTCGGCTACCAGTGGTTCGTCGGCCATCATTGGCACGAGTTCTGGGGGCCGGTCTTCTCGAAGACGACCGGCGAGGTGCTGCACCACGCGCACGAGGTGCCGGCGTGGGTCAAGCTGCTGCCGCTGGTGTTCGCGCTGGCCGGCATCGCGCTGTCCTACCTCTACTACATCGCGAAGCCGGCCCTGGCCGAGGCGACCGTGAAGCGGTTCCCGGGCATCCACGACTTCCTCTACAACAAGTGGTACTTCGACGAGCTGTACGATGCGATCTTCGTCAAGCCGGCACTGCGGCTCGGCCGCTTCTTCTGGAAGAAGGGCGACGTCGCGACGATCGACGGGCTCGGCCCCGACAACATCGCGGCGCGCGCCCAGGACGTCGCCGGCGTGCTGATGCGGTTCCAGAGCGGGTACCTGTACCACTACGCTTTCGCCATGCTGGTCGGGGTCGCGGCCCTGGTCACCTACTTCATGTTCGCGAGGTAGGACGATGACCGGTTGGCCCATCCTTTCGCTGATCACCTTCCTGCCGCTGGTGGGCGCCTTCTTCTGCCTGATCGTCAACGGGCCCAAGGAGGCGGTGGAACGCAACTGCCGCAGCATCGCCATCGTCACGACCGGCCTGACCTTCCTGGTCTCGCTCGTGCTGTGGGCGAAGTTCGACCCGACCAAGGCCGGCTTCCAGTTCGAGGAGAAGGGGGCCTGGGTGCCGGCCCTCGGCATCGGCTACCACGTCGGCATCGACGGCATCTCGCTGTTCTTCGTGCTGCTGTCGACCCTCCTGACGCCGATCTGCATCCTGGCCAGCTGGGAATCGATCCATGTCCGCGTCAAGGAGTACATGGTCGCCTTCCTGGTCCTCGAGACCTTCATGGTCGGCATGTTCACGGCGCTCGACCTTGCGCTGTTCTACGTCTTCTTCGAAGGCGTGCTGATCCCGATGTTCCTGATCATCGGCGTGTGGGGCGGGGCGCATCGCGTCAAGGCCGCCTTCATGTTCTTCCTCTACACGCTGCTCGGCTCGGTCCTGATGCTGCTGGCGATCATCGCCATCTACTGGCAGCTCGGCACCACCGACCTGCTGGTCGCCATGGAGCGCCTGCAGCTGCCGTTCAGCTGGCAGTGCTACCTGTGGCTGGCCTTCTTCGCCTCGTTCGCGGTCAAGGTGCCGATGTGGCCGGTCCACACCTGGCTGCCGCAGGCCCACGTCGAGGCGCCGACCGCGGGCTCGGTGATCCTGGCCGGCGTGCTGCTGAAGATGGGCGGTTACGGCTTCCTGAGGCTGTCGATCCCGCTGCTGCCGGAGGCGACGCAGTACTTCGCGCCGCTGGTGTTCTTCCTGTCGTGCGTCGCCGTCGTCTACACCTCGCTGGTCGCGCTGGTGCAGGAGGACATGAAGAAGCTGATCGCCTACTCGTCGGTCGCCCACATGGGCTACGTGACGATCGGCGCCTTCGTGCTGAACATGCAGGGCGTGCAGGGCTCGATCTTCCAGATGCTGAGCCACGGCATCGTGTCGGCCGCGCTCTTCCTGTGCGTCGGCGTGGTCTACGACCGCATGCACACCCGCGAGATCGCGGCCTACGGCGGCCTCGTGAAGCGGATGCCGCGCTACGCCTTCACCTTCCTGTTCTTCACCCTGGCCAGCGTCGGCCTGCCGGGCCTGTCGGGCTTCGTCGGCGAGTTCCTGGTCCTGCTCGGCGCCTTCAAGGTCAACACCTGGGTGGCGTTTTTCGCCGCCACCGGCCTGATCCTCGGCGCCGCCTACGCGCTGTGGCTCTACCGCCAGGTGGTGTTCGGCGAGCTGACCAAGGACAACCTGAAGAACATCCTCGACATGAACCGTCGGGAGATCGCGTTCTTCCTGCCGCTGGTGCTGCTCACCCTCTGGATGGGCATCTACCCGGCTTCCTTCCTCGACCCCATGGCGGCCTCCGTCGACAAGCTCGTCGGCGACTACCAGGCGGCCATCAAGCTCGCCCGCACCGCGGCGCTGTCGCCGTGACCCGGGAGTGACGGACATGATCATCGGTCTCGAATCCTGGACACTGGCCCGGCCGGAACTCTTCCTCGCCGCGGTCACCGCTCTGCTGCTGATCTACGGCGTGGTGCGGGGCGAAAGCTCCGCCAACTTCGTGGCGGTCGCCAGCTCGCTGGCCCTGCTGGCGACAGCGGTGCTGATCTTCGCGCCGTACCGCGAGGGCACGGCCTTCGCCTCGCTGTTCATCGTCGACCGGCTGACCGCCACCATGAAGGCGCTGGTGCTGGTCGGCGCGGCGGTCACCGTGCTGATGTCGCGGGCCTACTTCGAACGCGTCAGGGCGTGGCGCTTCGAGTACCCGGTGCTGGTCTCGCTGGCCACGCTCGGCATGATGCTGATGATCTCGGCCAACGACCTGATGGCCCTGTATGTCGGCCTCGAGCTGCAGTCGCTGGCGCTCTACGTCGTGGCGTCGTTCCAGCGCGACAGCGAACGCTCGACCGAGGCCGGCCTCAAGTACTTCGTCCTCGGCTCGGTCGCCTCCGGCATGCTGCTGTTCGGCTCGTCGCTGATCTACGGCTTCTGCGGCGGCACCGCGTTCGTCGAGATCTCGAAGGCGCTGCTCGACGGCCGCGCCGCCGAGAGCGGCGTCATCGTCGGCCTGGTCTTCGTGGTCGCGGGTCTCGCCTTCAAGGTTTCGGCGGTGCCGTTCCACATGTGGACGCCGGACGTCTACGAGGGCGCGCCGACCCCGGTCACCGCGCTGTTCGCCGTGGCCCCCAAGATCGCCGCCATGTCGCTGCTGGTTTCGGTGCTGATGGGCCCGTTCAAGCCGCTGTTCGCGCAGTGGCAGCAGATCATCGTCGTCGCCTCGGTGCTGTCGATGGCGCTCGGCGCCTTCGCCGCGCTGCGCCAGCAGAACATCAAGCGACTGATGGCCTACTCGTCGATCGGCAACGTCGGCTACATCCTGCTCGGCCTCGCCGCCGGCAGCGAGAAGGGCATCCAGGGCATCGTCTTCTACCTCGCGATCTACCTCGTCATGACGCTGGGCGTGTTCGCCACGATCCTGATGATGAAGCGCCGCGACGTCATGGTGGAGAACATCTCCGACCTCTCGGGCCTGGCGCGCAGCCAGCCGGCGATGGCCTTTGCCCTGCTGCTCTTCATGTTCTCGCTGGCCGGCATCCCGCCGCTGGCCGGGTTCTGGGGCAAGCTCTACATCTTCATGGCGGCGATCGAGGCCAAGCTCTACGTGCCGGCGGTGCTGGGCGTGCTCGCCTCCGTGGTGGCGTCCTACTACTACCTGCGCATCGTCAAGGTGATGTACTTCGACGAGCCGGCCGAGGCGATCGACCGCCCGGTGTTCGGCATCAACCGGGTCGTGGCCTTCGCCACCGCCGTGATCGTCGCGGTGTTCTCGCTGGCGCCGCAGCCGCTCACCGTGGTCGCCGCGGCGGCGGCCAAGGGCCTGTTCCCGTGACATCGGCACCCGTCCTGCCGGACGGGTGGCGTCTCGTGGCGCTCGACAGCGTCGGCAGCACCAACGACGAGGCGGCGCGCCTCGCCGACGCCGGCGCGGCCGAGGGCACGGTCGTGTGGGCGCGCCAGCAGACCGGCGGCCGCGGCCGCCGCGGGCGGTCCTGGGCGTCGCCGCCGGGCAATCTCTACACCTCGACCATCCTGCGGCCGGGCGGCCCCGCGGCGCGGGCGCCCGAGCTGGGCTTCGCCTGTGCCCTGGCGGTCGCCGACATCGTTCCGGCGGGGCGGGCCGTGCGGGTGAAGTGGCCGAACGACGTGCTGGTCGACGGCGGCAAGGTCGCCGGCATCCTGCTGGAGAGCGCGGTGGCGGCCGGCGGCGCGGTCGAGCACGTCGTCGCCGGGGTCGGCATCAATGTCGGCTTCGCGCCGCAGCTGCCCGAGATGCGCTATCCCGGCGCCCGGCTGGGCGGTACGGTCGAGGCCGCGCTCGAGGGCTACGCGGCGGCGCTGGCGGCGCGGCTGGCGCAGTGGCGGCGCGACGGCTTCGCGGCGGTGCGCGCGGCCTGGCTGGAGCGGGCCGGCCCGCTCGGCGAGACGGTCGACGTGCGGCTGGGCGAGGAACTGGTGCGCGGCCGCTTCGGCGGCGTCGACGGCGAGGGGGCGCTCCTCCTGGAGACCGCCGCCGGCCCGCGGCGCATCGTGTCGGGAGAATTGCTGGGCCACGCGGCCTAGAGGGGAAACGCATGCTTCTGGCGGTCAACGTCAACAACACCAACATCAAGTTCGGCGTGGTCGACGGCGAGCGAATCGTCGGCGAATGGCGCCAGCACACCTCGGCGATGCGGACCGCCGACGAGCACGCGGTGTGGCTGATGCAGCTGATGCAGATGGAAGGCATCGACCCGAAGTCGATCACCGATGCCATCATCGGCAGCGTCGTGCCGCAGGCCAATTTCAACCTGCGCCGCCTGTGCTCGCGCTACTTCAACTGCGAGGCGATGTTCCTCGGCGACCCGGGCGTGGTCTACGGTATCAAGGTCAAGGGCGCCGGGGCCGGTGCCGACCGCATCTGCAACTCGGTGGGCGCCAGCCTGCTGTTTCCCAGGACGCCGGCGATCGTCGTCGACTTCGGTACCGCGACCAACTTCGACGTGGTCGACGAGGAGGGCAGCTACTGCGGCGGCGCCATCGCGCCGGGCATCAACCTCAGCATCGAGGCGCTGGTCAACGCCACGGCGCTGCTGCCTCGCATCGTCGTCGAGAAGCCGCAGCAGGTGATCGGCACGACCACCGTCGCCTGCATGCACACCGGCGTGTTCTGGGGCTATGTCGGCCTGATCGAGGGCATCGTGGCGCGCATCAAGAAGGAGTTCGGCCGGCCGATGACGGTGCTGTCGACCGGCGGCCTCGCGCCGGTGTTCGAGGGCTCGACCGACGTCATCGAGCATGTCGTGCCGGACATCACGGCGCGCGGCCTGATCGAGATCTGGCGGCGCAGCAAGCGCGCATGACCGTTCCCGCCAAGGACGAGCTGCTGTTCCTCGCGCTGGGCGGCGCCGGCGAGATCGGCATGAACCTCAACCTCTACGGCCATGCCGGCAAGTGGCTGATGGTCGATCTCGGCATCGGCTTCGCCGACGAGCAGGCGCTGGGTGTCGAGGTGGTGATGCCGGACCCGGCCTTCATCGTCGACCGGCGCGCCGACCTGGTCGGCATCGTGCTGACCCATGCCCACGAGGATCATCTCGGCGCCGTCGCCGACCTGTGGCCGCGCCTCAAGGCGCCGGTCTATGCCACGCCGTTCGCGGCCTCCGTGCTGCGCCGCAAGCTGACCGAGGCCGGGCTGGTGAATGCCGTCCCGGTCACCGAGATCCCGCTCGGCGGGCGGTTCGACCTCGCGCCGTTCGGGCTCGAGATGATCACGATGACCCACTCGATCCTCGAGCCGAACGCGCTGGCGATCCGCACGCCGCTCGGCACGGTGCTGCACACCGGCGATTGGAAGATCGACCCGCAGCCGCTGCTCGGCGAGCTGACCGACGAGGCGACGCTGCGCCGGATCGGCGAGGAGGGCGCGCTCGCCATGGTGTGCGACAGCACCAACGTGTTCGTCGAGGGCGAGGCCGGCTCCGAGGCGACGGTGCGGGCCAACCTCGAGCGGACGGTGAAGGCGGCGCGCGGCCGCGTCGCGGTCACCTGCTTCGCCTCCAACCTCGCCCGCGTCGAGAGCGTGGCGCTGGCCGCCGTCGCGGCCGGCCGCCACCCGGTATTGTCGGGGCGGGCGCTGCAGCGCATGGTCGAGGCGGCGCAGGAATGCGGCTACCTGCTCGACTTCCCCGAGTGCGTGCCCGAGCAGCAGGCCGGCTACCTGCCGCGCGACAAGGTGCTGTTCATCTGCACCGGCAGCCAGGGCGAGCCGCGGGCGGCGATGTCCAAGCTGGCCTTCGGCGGCCACCGCGACCTCGTGCTGGAGGCGGGCGACACGGCGATCTTCTCGTCGCGCGTCATCCCGGGCAACGAGCGCTCGGTCGGCCGGCTGCACAACGCCCTGACCGAGCGCGGCGTCGACGTCGTGACCGACGGCGAAGTCTCGCTGCACGTGTCGGGGCACCCGGCGCGCGACGAGCTCACGCGGCTCTACCAGTGGGTCCGGCCGCGCATCGCCCTGCCGGTCCACGGCGAGGTCCGCCACATGGTCGAGCATGCCGCCCTGGCGCGGCACTGCCAGGTGCCGGAGACGGTGGTGGCGCCCAACGGCAGCCTGGTCCGCCTGGCGCCGGGCCCCGCCGCGGTGGTCGACCACGTGCCCTCCGGGCGGCTGGCCCGCGACGGCGACGGCGTGGTGCCGCTCGACGGCGCGCCGCTGCGCGAGCGGCGCAAGCTCCTGTGGAACGGCGCGGCGGCGGCGACCCTGGTGATCGACCGCAAGGGCAAGCCGGTGGCCGCCCCCCGGGTCTCCCTGCGCGGCATCGACGACGATGGCGGCGCGCTCTCGCAGGCGATCGTCGCCGGCCTGTCGGAGATGCTGGCCGACCTCAGCGGGGCCGAGCGGTCGGACGACGGGCGGATCGAGGAGGCGGCCCGGCAGGCGGTGCGGCGCGTCGTGCGGGCGCACCTCGGCAAGAAGCCGTTGACGGACGTGCACATCGTCCGCATCTAGGGCCGAGGAGAGTGCCCCATGATCGGACGCCTGAACCATATCGCCATCGCCGTGCCCGACCTCGCCAAGGCCGCCGACCTCTACCGGACGGTCATGGGCGCCAAGGTGAGCGAGCCCAAGGCCCAGCCTGCCCACGGCGTGACCGTGGTCTTCGTCGAGCTGCCGAACACCAAGATCGAGCTGCTGCACCCGCTCGGCGAGAAGTCGCCGATCGCCAACTTCCTGGCCCGCAACGCCGATGGCGGCATCCACCACGTCTGCTACGAGGTCGAGGACATCTACGCCGCCCGTGACAAGCTGAAGGCGCAGGGCGCCCGGGTGCTGGGCGACGGCGAACCCAAGATCGGCGCGCACGACAAGCCCGTGCTGTTCCTGCACCCCAAGGACTTTACCGGCACCCTGGTCGAGCTGGAGCAGGTCTAGGGCCGCCAGCCGGTCCCGGGCAGAGGGAAGGGCACGCCATGTCGTGGGCCACGGGCGTCATGGTCTACCTGGTGATCTGGTGGACCATCCTGTTCGCCGTGCTGCCGCTTGGCGTGCGGCGTGTCGAAAATCCGGGCAGGGGGCAGGAGCGGGGAGCGCCGGAGCGGCCCCAGCTGCTGCGCAAGGCGGTGATCACGTCGATCGTCGCGGGCGTCCTGTGGATCGCCTTCTACCTGTTCCACCAGGCCGACATCCTGAATTTCCGGCGGCTGGTCGAGAATTACTGAGGGCCCGACCCGAGGAACGGCCGCTAGACGCTTGGCCCACAAAGAGAAACAGCGGACCCTCGGCCCGCCGTCCCTCTACCCCCGAAACTCCTCAGACCGGCGGCTTGTGCCGCTCATCCTCCCTAAAACTCGGGCTGCGCCCAAGGCGTAGGCTGTGTAGCCGGAAGCCGGAGCCTTGCCAAGACCTTTTCTTTCGATGGCATGGCTTTTGATGGAAGATTTGTTGGCCTTCCGAACGTTCGTAGACACACAAATGTCCGCGCGCCTCATGTGATCATCCAATGACCATGTACTTGATCACGAACAGGACAGCGAGGATCGCCACCGCGGGGTGGATGTCGCGGAAGCGCGCCGTCGCGACCTTGAGGGCGACGTAGGAGATGAAGCCGAAGGCGATGCCCTCGGCGATCGAGAAGGTGAAGGGCATCGTCAGCGCGGTGATCACCGCCGGCGCCGCCTCGGTGACGTCGTCCCACTCGACCTCGGTCAGGCTGCGCGCCATCAGGCAGGCGACGTAGAGCAGCGCCGGTGCCGTGGCGTAGGCCGGGATCGAGCCGGCCAGCGGCGACAGGAAGAGGGCGAGCAGGAACATCACACCGACCGTGGCGGCGGTCAGGCCGGTCTTGCCGCCGGCGTTGATGCCCGAGGCGCTCTCGATGTAGCTGGTCGTGGTCGAGGTGCCGATCGCCGCGCCCAGCATGGCCGCGCCCGAGTCGGCGATCAGCGCCCGGTTGAGCCGCGGCACGGTGCCGTCGGGCCTCATGAAGCCGCCGCGGTGGGCCAGCGCGATCAGCGTGCCGGTGTTGTCGAACAGGTCGACGAACAGGAAGGCGAAGACCACGGTCACCAGGCCGACCTTCATGGCGCCGGCGAGGTCCATCTGCAGGAAGACCGGCGCCAGCGACGGCGGGGTGTCGACGATGCCGGTGAACTTCTGCTGGCCGGCCGCGATCGCCACGATGGTGACCGCGAGGATGCCGATGATCACCCCGCCCATGACCTTGCGGTACTCCAGCGCCACGATCAGCACGAAGCCCAGCGTCGCCATCACCACCGGGAAGCTGGTGAGCTTGCCGTGGGTGACCAGGGTGGCGGGGTGGGCGACCACGATGCCGGCGTTCTTCAGCGCGATCAGGGCGAGGAACAGGCCGATGCCGGCGGCGATCGCCATCTTGAGCGACTTCGGGATGGCGTTGACGATCCATTCGCGGATCGGCAGCACGCTGATGATGAAGAAGATGATGCCGGAGATGAAGACGCAGCCCAGCGCCACCTGCCAGCTGTGGCCCATGCCGCCGACCACGCCGAAGGCGAAGTAGGCGTTGAGGCCCATGCCGGGCGCCAGCGCGATCGGGTAGTTGGCGAGGAAGGCCATCAGGAAGCAGCCGACCGCGGCGGCGATGCAGGTCGCGGCGAACACCGCGCCGAACGGCATCTTGGCCTCGGCCAGGATCGACGGGTTGACGAAGATGATGTAGGCCATGGTCAGGAAGGTGGTGATGCCCGCCACGACCTCGGTCCGGACGTTGGTCCGGTTCTCGCCGAGCTTGAAGACCTGCTCCAGCATTCTCGAATCTCCCCCGAGTTTCCCGCGAAGTGTGCGGGCATCAGCCTGTGCAAAACCAGCACGCGGCGGGCGGGAAACGGTCCCGCGGCCCGGTTTGCCTTTGCCAGCCCCGTTTCCTACAGTCCGGCCGCCCCGTCAGAACACCTCCCAGAGCCAGCAAGGATCGAACCAGAATGCGGATGAGCCAGTACTTTCTGCCGACCATGAAGGAGAACCCGGCAGAGGCCCAGATCGTCTCGCATCGCCTGATGCTGCGCGCCGGCCTGGTCCGCCAGACCTCGGCCGGCATCTACGCCTGGCTGCCGCTCGGCTTCCGCGTGCTCAAGAACATCGAGCGCATCGTCCGCGAGGAGCAGGACGCGGCGGGGGCGCAGGAAGTGCTGATGCCGACCATCCAGTCGGCCGACCTGTGGCGCGAGAGCGGCCGCTACGACGCCTACGGCCCGGAGATGCTGCGCATCAAGGACCGCCACGATCGCGAGATGCTGTTCGGGCCGACCAACGAGGAGATGATCACGGTGCTCTTCCGCGACGGCGTGAAGAGCTACCGCGACCTGCCGAAGAACCTCTACCACATCCAGTGGAAGTTCCGGGACGAGGTCCGGCCGCGCTTCGGCGTGATGCGCGGCCGCGAGTTCCTGATGAAGGACAACTACTCCTTCGACCTCGACAAGGCCGGCGCCATCCACTCGTACAACAAGATGTTTGTGGCCTACCTGCGGACCTTCGCGCGCCTCGGCCTCAAGGCGATCCCGATGCGCGCCGACACCGGCCCGATCGGCGGCGACCTCAGCCACGAGTTCATCGTGCTGGCCGAGACCGGCGAGAGCGCCGTGTTCTGCCACAAGGGCCTGGTCGACAAGGACATCCTGTCGCGCACCATCGACTACGGCGCCGACCTGCAGCCGCTGGTCAACGAGTGGACCTCGCTCTACGCCGCGACCGACGAGATGCACGACGCGGCCGCGTTCGAGAAGATCCCGGAGGGCGAGCGCCTGTCGGCGCGCGGCATCGAGGTCGGCCACATCTTCTACTTCGGCACCAAGTACTCCGCGCCGATGAAGGCGGTGGTGGCCGGGCCGAAGGGCGAGCAGGTCACGGTCGAGATGGGCTCCTACGGCATCGGCGTGTCGCGCCTGGTCGGCGGCATCATCGAGGCCAGCCACGACGACGCCGGCATCGTCTGGCCGGAGGCGGTGGCGCCCTTCAAGGTGGCGATCGTCAACCTGAAGCCGGACGACGGCGCTGTCTCGGGCGCCTGCCAGAAGCTGTACGACGGCCTGAAGGCGAAGGGCATCGAGCCGCTGCACGACGATCGCGACGTGCGGCCGGGCGGCAAGTTCGCCGACATGGACCTGATCGGCATCCCCTGGCAGGTCATCGTCGGCCCCAAGGGGCTGGCTGCCGGCAAGGTCGAGGTCAAGAACCGCAAGACCGGCGCCCGCGAGGAACTGGCGCCCGAACAGGTCCTCGCGCGGTTCGGCTGAGCCGCGGACAGGCTCCGCCATGTCCTTCGCCGCCGAGCGCCTGATCGCCTTCCGCTACCTGCGCGCCCGCCGCGAGGAGGGCTTCATTTCGGTGATCGCCGGCTTCTCGCTGATCGGCATCATGCTGGGGGTCGGGACGCTGATCGTCGTCATGTCGGTGATGAACGGCTTCCGCGTCGAGATGCTGGCGCAGATGTCGAGTATCAGCGGTCAGCTGGGTGTCCAGTCCAATGGCGGCCCCCTCGAGCCGACACCCGACTTCCTGAAGCGTATGGCGGCCGTTCCGGGCGTCGCGTCCGCCACGCCGACGGCCGAGGGGCAGCTCATGGCCGTCGCCGGCGACCGCGTGCGCGGGATCGTGCTGCGCGGCATGCGGCCAGACGACATCCGCAGCCGGCCGCCGCTCGCATCGGCGATCGAGGGATCGCCCGAGGACCGCGAACGCTATCGCACGCTTTGCAAGACAGACGATGACCAGCCGTTCGACTGGGGCACGCTCAAGGGGTTCGGTGACGACTTTACCGTGGTGATCGGCCGGCGCCTGGCGGACCTCATGAACCTGAAGGTCGGGGACAGGCTGCAGCTCGTTTCGCCGGTCTCGGTCGCGACCCCGCTGGGCGTCATGCCGCGCTCGGCCGCGGTGAAGGTCGCCGCGATCTTCTGCACCGGCATGTACGACTACGACTCCAACTTCGTATATGCGCCGCTGCAGGACGCGCAGCACATGCTCAACCTCGGGCGCAACGTCACGGGCATCGAGGTATTCGTGGCGGACAAGGCCTCGACCGCGGAGACGCGGCGGCTCCTGATGCAGGCGGTCGGGACGCAGGGCTGGGTCTTCGACTGGTTCCAGGCCAACGCCG
>JAIUOX010000039.1 GCA_020160955.1 Pseudomonadota bacterium | reverse complement strand
ATGACGCGGTAGGCCTGGTCCTCGCTCATGCGGAAGACGCCCATCAGGACGCCAACCACGAACTCGCGCGGCGTGTAGTCGTCGTTGACGAGGATCACCTTGTACAGCCGCGGCTGCTCAATCTTCGGCTTGGCAATGGTGTCCGGCTTGACGTCGATCTCGCTCATCGTCCGTCTCCAGCGGGTGCCTGGGCCGCCAAGCTTACGGCGGTCCGGAGGTCCTTCACCAGCCCCGCGAGGCCTTCCCGGCGCGCCGCGTCGTCCGGCATGCGCAGGATCGCCGAGGGATGGAGGGTGACCAGCCCGCGCTGGCCGTCGCTGAAATCGACCGCCCGGCCCCGCGTGCGCGCCAGCACGACCGGCCGCCCCATCAGCGCCGTCGCGGCGGTGACACCCAGCGCCACGACGAGCCGCGGCCGGACCAGTCCGATCTCCTGGCGCAGCCAGACCTTGCAGACCTCGACCTCGCCGCGGTCGGGTCGCTTGTGCAGCCGCTTCTTGCCGCGCGGCTCGTTCTTGAAGTGCTTCACCGCGTTGGTGAGATAGACCGCCTCGCGCGCGATGCCGGCCGCGGCCAGCGCGCGGTCCAGCACCTTGCCCGCCGGCCCAACGAATGGCCGGCCGGCGATGTCCTCCTGGTCACCCGGCTGCTCGCCGACCAGCATCAGTGCCGCCCCGGAAGGCCCCTCCCCGAACACCGTCTGCGTGGCGTTGCGGTAGAGCGGGCAGAGCGTGCAGGCCGCCGCCTGGCGCGCTACCGACTTCAGCGTCGCTGCCATGTCAGCCGTCTCCGAGCAGGCGCATCAGCGCCCGTGCATCGCGCGGCGCCATCAGCTTGTCGGTGTTGTCGAAGTAGACGTAGACATCGCGCGGCCGAGCCGGCGCCGGCGCCCCGACGAAGCTGCCGTCGCGCATCGCCCGGCCGTCGCGCCAGGCGCGCACGCGATCGGCCCAGCGCGCGATCTCGCGGCGGCCATAGCCGCTGCGATACAGTTCCTTCGAGCCGTGCAGGCGGCAGTAGACGAAGTCCGCCGTCACATCCATCAGCAGCGGCCACTCGACGGTGTCGGCGCAGACCAGCGCGATGCCATGGCGGCGGAGCAGCGCGATGAAGGCCGGGTCGCGGAAGCTGTCGTGACGCACCTCTACGGCGTGGCGCAGGCGCTGGCGTGCGCAGCCAGGCGTGGGCCTTGAGCCGGCGGTCGTGGCGGCGGCCCAACGCGGCGGCCGCCGCGGCGGTCCGCGGCAGCAGCGTGAAGAAGGCATCGAGCCTTTCCTGATCGAAGCGGAAGGTCGGCGGCAGTTGCCAGAGGATGGGACCGAGGTGCGGCCCGAGCCGCAACAGGCCGGAGGCGACGAAGTTGCCGAGCGCCGCCACCGGTTCGCTCAGTCGCTTCATATGGGTCAGGTATCGCGGCCCCTTCACCGCGAAGACGAAGCCGGGCGGCACCGCCTCCGCCCAGCGTCCGAACGAGTCCGGCGTCTGCATGGAATAGAACGTGCCGTTGATCTCGACGGTCGGGAATTGCGAGCCGACGTAGGCCAGTTCGTCGGCCTGCTTCAGCCCCCCGGGATAGAACGCGCCCCGCCACCCGGCGTAGGTCCAGCCCGACAGCCCGATCAGAACCCGGCCCCGCGGTCGCGTCATGCGCTGCGAACGCCGGCGCGCGCCGGCGGTTCCGGACGCGGGGCTAGTCGAGCGGCTCCTTGAGGAAGCGGTCGACCAGCCGGTCGGCGCGGGCGCGGTCGGTGAAGGCCAGGTGGCGCGCCAGGTTGCGCGGCGACGAGGCGAGGTAGAAGCGCTCGTACTGCTCGTTGCGGCTGGCCAGCGCGCCGCCAGCGAAATCCCAGGCCAGGCGGAAGATGCGGATGCGCTCCTCCGCCGGCATTCCCTTGGCGCCCGGCAGGTAGCGGTCGATCAGCGGCCGCAGGTCCTTGTCGGCCAGTTGCGCGGCGGTCGGCGCGGCGAACACGTTGTGCGAGCCGATCAGCTTCAGGATCTCGTTCACCCGCGGGAACCACAGCGGCAGCGTGGCGCGCAGCGCGTGCAGCGGGCTGCGGTTGAGCGTCCACAGGCCGCCCGGCCACTCGGTGGCCTCGGCCTCGGCGGCGACGACGGCGGCGCGCGTGAACTCGGCATAGGTCCAGATCTCGCCGATCATGCGCATGGTCTCGGGATCGGCGGCGTTGATCGACGCCGCCATGCGCAGCGCGAGGCCCCACGCGAAGTCGAGCTTCACCGAGGCGCGGATCATGGTCTGCTGCTGGACGTTGGGCGGCCAGCTGGTGGTCATCACCGAGTTGTAGGACGCGAGGTTGGCGTCGATGAAGACGCGGTCGCGCGGCACCTCGACGTCGTCGAAGATCACGAAGGCGTCCTGCTCGTCGAACCGGCTCGAGAGCGGGTGGTCGAACAGGTTCCAGCGGCTGGACGTGCTGTCGCGGCACAGGAACTTCAGCCCCGGCGTGCCCATCGGGATGCAGAATGACACCGCGTAGGCGTCCGACCCCGCCGGCAGCGGCGAGGCCGGGTAGACCGCGAGCTCGTCGGCGAACGGCGCCAGCGTCGCCAGCACGCGGGCGCCGCGCACCAGGATGCCGTTCGCGGTATCCTCGACCTTGCGCAGGGCGTGGGGGTTGCCCGGTCCCGGCGCGTCGCCGGTCGCCTTGTCGACGGTCGGCTGGACGATCGTGTGGGTCAGCGAGATGTCGTTGCGGCGCAGGAACTTCTGGTAGGCAACCAGCCGCTCGGCGCCGGCCTCGTTGCCTTGGGCCGCCCAGGCGTCGCGGCTGCCGGCGAAGCCGGCGTAGGTGACGTTCATGTAATCGGGCGTACGGCCCATCAGGCCGACCGAGTACTCCGCCACCTTGCGCAGCGCGGCGCCGCGCTTCGCGAGGTCGGCCCGCGACCGCGGGATCATGTGGCTGACCGGGATCGGTTCGCCGGTCTCCTCGTCCGGCATCAGCAGGACGTCGGGATGGGCGTGGTGCAGGTCGTACACCGCGGCGAGGCCGCGCGCGGCGCCGCCCAGCAGCGGGTGGTCGACGACATCGGTCACCCGCTCGCCATCGACCCAGATCTCGCGCGGGCCGCGCAGGCCCTCCAGGAACTGCTTTCCTGTCCGTGCCGGCATCGCCCCGCCCTCTCTGGTCTGTCGTTGCTTCGGGTCAGCCGACCGGCATGGTCTCCGCCAGCGGCGGCAGCTTCACGACGCGGGCGTACCACGCCTCGAGCCTGGGATGACCCGGCCGCCACGGCTCGTTGGCGTAGCGGAAGTCGAGGTAGCCGAGCGCGCAGCCGATGGTGATCTCGCCGATCGTCGCGAGGTCGCCCAGCGACGAGGCCTGCTTCTCGAGCTCGGCCAGCGCGTGCCTCACCTTGCCCTGCTGCAGCTCGATGTAGGCCTTGCGGCCGTCGTCCTGCGGCAGCGCGATCTCGCGGCGGCGCGGCTGCGTGGCGTCGAGGATGCCGTCGCCCAGCGCCTGCTGGGTGAGCGCGATCCAGCGCGCCTTGCCCGGCGCGGGGAACAGCTTCGGCGCGTTGCCGATCGAGTCGAGGTACTCGCAGATCACCGGGCTGTCGTAGAGGTGCAGGCCGTCGTCGGTGATCAGCGTCGGCACCTTGGACAGCGGGTTGAAGCCGAGCAGCGCCGGGTCGGTCGTGCCGACCTTCCAGCGCTCGACCTTGTCGTTGATGCCGCGCGCGATGGCGCAGGCCGTGACCTTCCGGACGTAGGGACTGGCCGGCGAGTAGGCGAGCTTCAAGGTTTCCCCCTCTTGAGATTCATCGTTCGGACGCGCACGTTATCGTGCGAGGCGGGAGGAACGCCATGATTTTCCAGACCGAGACACTCGGCGAGCACATGGCTGCTGCAGTCAGCGGCCTCGACCTCGGCCAGGACATCGACGACGAGACGCAGGACGCGCTGCGGCGGGTGCTGAACGACAGCCTCGTGCTGTGCATCCGCGACCAGCACCTGGCCCCCGTCGCGTTCCGCGACGCGATGGCCCGCTTCGGCACGCCGATGCTGCGCAAGCAGCTCGAACGTACGCCGGAGTGCGCAGAGGTGAACATCATCTCGAGCGAGGACCGCGACACGCTGGGCGACGGACGACGGCTGGTGAACGGCGCGAACTGGCACACCGACGACAGCTTCATGCGCGCGCCCGCCTCGCTCACCATGCTGTACGGCGTCGTGGTGCCGTCGCAGGGCGGCGACACGCAGTTCACCAACATGTACGCCGCCTACGACGACCTGCCCGACGAGACGCGACGGAAGATCGACGGCCTGCAGGTCGTTCACAAGTACCACTCGCGCCGCCAGATCACCGACGTCTCGACCCGGCCGCCCGAGGAGATGGCGGCGATGCCGGCGGCGACCCACCCGCTGGTGCGAACCCACCCCGAGACCGGCCGGAAGGCGCTCTACCTCAATCCCAACCGCATGGACCACGTGGTCGGCCTCGACGCGGCGCAGAGCGACCGGCTGTTCGACGCCCTGATCGAGCACGCCACCCAGCCGAAGTACCAGTACCGCCACAAGTGGCGGAAGGGCGACGTCGTGATCTGGGACAACCGCTGCACCATGCACAAGGCCAACGCCGACTATCCCGACGGCGAGCGCCGCCTGATGCACCGCGTGATCGTGGCCGGCACGGAACCGGTCTAGGAGTCAGCGTTCCAGCAGCACGCAGTGCTCGGCGGAGAAGGACAGCGTCACCGCCGCGCCCTCGTCCAGCAGGTCGACCGGCGGCCGCCGCACGATCAGCGCGCCGAGCGGGCTGTCGATCACGTACTGCACGAAGTCGCCGTGGAACAGCCGCTGGCGCACCGTGCCCGGCACCTGGTTCTCCCCGGCCCTGGGCTCGAGGTCGATGTAGGCGGTACGGATCGCGACCTCGGTCTCGCCGCCGTGCGGCGCGTGGCCGGCCACCGCCTGCAGCGCGACGCCACCCTCGGTCTCGAAGCGGCCGGCCCCGGCGTAGCGGCCTTTCACGAGGTTGGCCGAACCCACGAAGTCCGCGACGAAGCGGCTGCGCGGCCTGTTGTAGATCTGCTCGGGCGTGCCGATCTGCTCGATCACGCCGACGTTCATGACGATGACGCGGTCGGAGATCGCCAGCGCCTCTTCCTGGTCGTGCGTCACGTAGACCGAGGTGATGTCGAGCCGTCGCTGCAACTCGCGCAGCTCGACCCGCATCTCGGCGCGCAGCTTGGCGTCGAGGTTGCTGAGCGGCTCGTCGAACAGCACGACGGTCGGCGAGAAGGCGACGGCGCGGGCGAGCGCGACGCGCTGCTGCTGGCCGCCCGACAGCTTGCTGGCCGGCCGGTCGGCGAGGTGACGCATCTGCACGAGGTCCAGGGCGCGCTCGACAGCCGCCTTGATCTCCGCCGCGCCCTGCCGCCGCACCCGGAGCCCGTAGGCCACGTTGTCGAACACCGTCATGTGCGGCCACACGGCGTAGGACTGGAAGACCATGCTGACGCCGCGCTGCTCGGCCGGGACGTTCCTGCGCGCCTTGGCGTCGTACATCGCCTGGCCGTCGATCGTGATCGAGCCGGCGACCGGCTGCTCGAGGCCGGCGATCGAGCGCAGCGTCGTGGTCTTGCCGCAGCCCGACGGCCCGAGCAGCGTGACGTGCTCGCCCCGCCCCACCGTGAAGCTCACGCCGTTGACCGCGGTCGTGTCGCCGTAGCGGATCACCAGGTCCCTGACTTCGATACGCGTCGTGCTCACGAAAGCTCCCTGGTGACGCCGCGGGTGACGCGGAACAGGATGACCAGCGCGACGATCACCGTGAAGGTCTGGATCAGCGCCATGGCGGCGGTCAGCTCGGTGCCGCTCGAGGCGAAGGCGCTGACGATCGACGGCGCGATCACCTTGGCGTTCGGTCCCATCAGGAAGACCGAGGCGCCGAGCTCGCGCACGCAGGCCATGAAGATCAGCAGCCACGCGGCGAGGATGCCGGGCTTCAGCAGCGGCAGGGTGACGGTGCGCATCTGGTAGCCCCAGCCGGCGCCGCAGACCCGCGCGCATTCCTCCAGGCTCTTGTCGATCTGCAGCACCACGCCGGCCAGCGTGCGCACGCCGAGCGGCAGCATCACCGTGAAGTAGGCCAGCGCCAGCAGCCACAGCGTGCCGTAGATCGGGATCGGGATGTTCAGCCAGGCCCACAGGAGCGCCAGGCCGAACACCAGCCGCGGCACCGCGCCGGGGAACATCACGAGGTACTCGATGGCGCCGCGACCGCGCAGCGTCGAGCGGTAGATGATCCAGACCAGCACGGCCATGACGATCACGCCGACCGTGGCGACGCCGAAGCCCAGCATCAGGCTGTTGGCCATCGCCGTGCGCACCGGCCCCAGCGACAGCGCGGTCTGGTAGTTCGCCCAGGTGAACTCGGCCTGGCTCAGGATCACGGTGGCGAAGCGCTGCAGCGAGGTCAGCAGCAGCGCCGCCACCGGCAGGATCACGGCGAGGAAGACGTAGAGGCAGCACACCGCGAACAGCACCCAGGCCATGCGGCCCATGTCCATCGGCCGCGGCCGGAAGGCCTTGCCGGTGATGGTGGCGAAGCTGCCGCCGACGATCATGTGGCGGTAGAAGGTCAGCATGCCGAACATCACGACGAACAGCGCCAGCCCCATCGCCGAGGCGCGGCCGTAGTCGGGCGGGTAGGACAGCGTCGAGTCCCAGATCGCGGTGGTGATGACGTAGATGCGGGCCGGAATGCCGATCACCAGGGCGGCGGCGAACGAGCCCAGCATCTCGGCGAACACGAACAGCGTGGCCCCGAGCACGCCCGGCATGACCAGCGGCAGTGTCACGGTCAGCATGGTCCTGAGCTTCGAGGCGCCCATGACGCGGGCCGATTCCTCGAGCGCCGGGTCCATCGACTTCATCGAGGCCGAGATCATGACGAAGGCCACGGTGCCTTCGAACAGGGCCATCACCCAGGCGATGCCGAAGTGGGTGTAGATGTCGGCGATGTCGCCGCTGAACCCCATCCCCTTCCACAGCTGGTTGACGAAGCCGCTGCGCGGCCCCGCCAGCACCGCCCAGGCCAGCGCGCCGACCAGCGGCGTCATGTAGTACGGCAGCTCCATCAGGCGCTCGAGCAGCGCCCGCCCCGGTACGTTGGTGCGGGTCAGGATCCAGGCCAGCGTGAAGCCGATCAGGATCGCCATCACGGTGGCCATCACCGCGATGACCAGCGTGTTCCACAGGACGTTGATGTCCTCGTCGAAGATCGCGAAGTAGTTCTTGAGCCCGTAGGCTTCCGGCGGGAAGGCCAGCGGGTCGCCGACGTTCAGCGACGCCTCGACGAGGAAGACCATCGGCAGGACGACGAGGAAGCCGACCACCAGCAGCAGCGCGACCGTGACGATCGCCTGCCAGTTCCGGCGGCGTTGTACCGCCGCCCCGCTCGCGAGGGTCAAGGCCGGCTCAGCGCCGCGCGCCGACGATTCGGTCCCACGACTTGGCGAACTCGACGCGATCCTTCTCGAAGGCGTTCCAGTCGGCCGGGAACAAGAGCTTCATGTCCTTGAGCGGCACGCTGCCGACGCCCGGCGCCGGCACGTCGTCGCGCGGCGAGTGGAGCAGCAGCGCGTCGGCCAGCGCCTTCTGCCCGACCGGGGCGAGGAACCAGTCCATGAACAGCTCGGCGGCGTTGGGGTGCGGGCCGTCCGAGACGATGCCGTAGGTCTCGGGCACCGCCGGCACGCCGGTCTCGGGGAACACGAAGGCGAGCGGCGCGCCCTTGGCCTTGAACTCGATGTAGCCCGAGTACTGGGCGCCCATGATGATCTTGTCCTGGCCGTCGACCAGCCGGCCGTACTGCTGGACGTAGGAATCGAAGGCGCGCGGCTTCTGCTCGGCGAACTTCTTGAAGTAGTCGTCGCCGAGGATCGGCTTCAGCATGTACCAGACGCCGTGCTGCAGGCCCGAGTTGGACACCTTGACGTTGATGGCGTCCTTCCACTTCGGGTCGAGCAGGTCCTCCCACTTCTTGGGCGCCTCGGCGGCGGAGACGTTGTTGGGGTTGTAGGCGATGCCGCCCATGATGATGGAGCCCCAGGTCCAGTAGCCCTCGGGCTTGCTCTTGTACTCCGGCTTGAAGGCGGCCATCTGCGGCGAGACGTACTGGCGGAAGCCGCCGCGCCGCTGGAAGTCGAGGATCATGCCCATGTCGGAGAGCTGCACGACGTCGACCAGGTAGGACTTGGCCTGCCGCTCCGACAGGATCTTGGCGTAGAGCGCGCCGGCCTGCAGGCGGACGTAGCTGGTCTTGATCTCGGGGAACATCTTGTTGAAGGCGGCCAGCAGCTTGACCTGCCCGGCCTCGGGATCGGTCGAGTAGAGGACGAAGGCGCCTTCCGCCTTCGCCTTGTCGACGTCGGCGCAGGTCTTGAAGCCGTCCATCTCGCGGGGCTTGTCGCACAGCTTGGCCTGGGCGTGGGCCGGCGCTGGAGCCATCAGGGACGCGGAACACAGGACGAGCGCGGATGCCGCCGTGGCGGCGGCCGAAAGCAACCTCATCTTTTCCTCCCGGTCTTTATTGCCGGGAAGCGTACCGGCCGCTTCCGGCCAGTTCAATCCGCACGGGTCGCTTTGTTCGCGCTCGGACGCCCGGGGAGCCAGGTCAGCAGGATCCAGCAGGCCAGCGCCAGCGCGGCGATGATGCCGGCCATGACCAGCAGGCTGACCTGGAAGGCCGCCAGGTAGGCCGTGGTGCCGGTGGCCAGCACGTCGAACACGACCTGCGGGTCGAACGTCGCCGCGTTGCCGGTGCGCACGTACTGCTGGAGGATGCTCATGGCCTCGAGCTTCTCGACCGGCGCGGCGCCGTCGCGCGCGAGGCCGCTGTGCAGCAGCGGCGTGAACATGCCGTAGAGGACCGAGGAACTCAGCGCGAACCCCAGCGCGAACCCGAACTGGCCGAACGCGGTGCGCGACGAGCCCATCGCGCCGACCAGTGCCGGCGGCGCCTTGGCGACGAACAGGTGGGCGGTCGGCGCCTGGGTCATCATGAGACCGGTGCCCGCCGCGAGCAGCGGCAGGACGAACCAGCCATAGGGGGTCGCCGGCCCGGAGAAGGCGACTGCCGCCATGGCCGCCGCCATCGCGGCGAGACCGCCCGGCACGAGCAGGCGCAGCGACACGCCGCGCGCGACCAGCTGGCCGGCCCAGCCGGCAGCGACGATGCAGGCGAGCACGAACGGCAGCAGGCCGAGGCTCACCTGGAACGGGCTGAAGCGGTAGACGTACTGCCAGAGCTGCGACAGCTGCAGCGAGATCGACGACCCGGCCATGTCGAAGCCGACGCCGGCCAGCGCGCCGACCATCAGCTCGTGATCGGTGAAGGAGCGGATCGGGAAGGCCGGGTTGGCGATGCGCCACTCCCACAAGGCGAAGGCGGCGAGCAGCACCACGCCGGAGACCAGCGGCACGAGCACGCGCACGCTGCCCCAGCCGGCGGAGGCGGCGTTGCTCACCCCGTAGAGCGTGCAGACCAGTCCCGCCGCGACCAGCAGCAGGCCGATGAAGTCCATCCGGCCCGACGTCTCCTCGCGCGCCTCCGGCACCGACCGCAGGCAGAGCAGCAGCGCCACGATGCAGAGGGCCGGCCCCAGCAGGTAGGCGACCCGCCAGCTCATGTTGGCGAGGTAGCCGCCGACCACCGCCATCAGGACGATGCCCACCGTCTGCAGGGCGAGCCAGCGCGCCACCGTCTTCGCGAGGTCCGGCGGCGACGGCGCGATCGCCTTCAGCAGCGCGAACGACAGGCCGAACGACGCCGCGAAGCCGACGCCGGACAGGGCGCGGCCGAGGTCGAACATCAGCGGCGACGCCGCGCTCGCGGTGACCGCGCCGCCCGCCATCGCGACGACGAGACCGGCCATCATGATCTTCTTGCGGCCGAGCCGGTCGCCGAGGCTGCCGGTCGCCAGGATCGAGGCGGCGATGCACAGCGTCGCCATGCTGGCGGCCATCGCCCGCTGGGCGCCGGTCATCGCCAGCGCGTCGCCGGCGAGCACCACCGCGACGTTGTGGACGGCCGGGTCGACGTACATCGGCAGCGACGCGAACACGAGCGCCACCAGGGGGGCGAAGCCGACATGCGGCCCGTCACTGACCTTCATTTTCGTACCGCTCATGAATAGGGCTTGCCGTCGGTCACGTAGCCGGCCGCGACGTCGCGCTCGAGTGCCGCGCGGTCGCGCTGCGCCGGGTCGCCATGGCCGCCGCCGCCCGGCGTGCCCAGCGAGACGGTGTCGCCGGTGTTCAACACGTACTGCTTCTTGGGATCGCTTTTGCTGCCATTGATCAGCAGTTCGCCCGGCGCGCCGTCCCGTCCGCCCTCGATGCCGAAGGCCGGGAAGATCGTGCGCTCGGCGAGGAAGGACACCGCGATCGGCGTCTCGCTGCGGCTCTCGATCAGGATCTCCTGGCCCAGCCCGCCGCGGTGGCGGCCGGGACCGCCCGAGTCGGCCCGCAGCTTCTTGTGGTGGAAACGCAGCGGCGCGATGTGCTCGCTGATCTCGATCGAGGTCGACGACACGTTCGACGGCCAGCTGAGGCAGGTGACGCCGTCGCCGCGCGTGTTGGCGCCCATGCCGCCGTTGTAGAAGAACATGTTGGCGTAGGGCCTGCCGCCGCCCTTGCCATCGTCGCGCACGCCGGACTGGTTCATGCCCCACATCGGCGAGCCGCAGGCCGCCATCACGCGCTCCGGCACGATCTGGCCGAGGCAGCCGAACACCAGCATCGGGATGTAGTGGCCGATCAGCATGCGCGAGCCGCCCGACGCCGGGAACTGCGGGTTGACGATGCAGCCGGCCGGCGCGCTGAGCGTGATCGGCCGCCACGCGCCCTCGTTGTTCGGCAGGTTGGGGCTGGTGCAGACCTTGACCCCGTACATCGCCATCGCGTTGGTGTAGCAGAGCGCGCAGTTGATCGCCCGGTCGACCTGGCGGTCGGTGCCGGCGAAATCCATCGCGATCTCGTCGCCCCTGATGGTCAGCGCCAGCCTGAGCGTGATCGGCGTGTCGAGCAGGCCGTCGGTCTTGAGCTCGCTGCGGTAGGTGCCGTCGGGCAACGCGCGGATCGCCGCCCGCATCGCCGTTTCGCAGCGGCCCTGGATCTCGGCCGCGAGGTCGGCGAGGTCGGCCAGCCCGTAGCTTTCCATCAGCACCCGCAGCCGGTCTTCCATCAGGTCGAGTGCCACGACCTGCGCCCACAGGTCGCCCATCGTCTGGTCCGGCGTGCGCACGTTCTTGCGGATGATGGTGACCAGCGTCTCGTCGGTCTTGCCGGCGGCGATCATCTTCATCGGCGGGATCTGCAGCCCCTCCTCGAAGACCTCGCGCGGCTCGGGACTGCGGATCTTGCCGCCGATGTCGGGCGCGTGCGCCGTCGTGGCGCTGAACGCCACCAGCTTGCCGTCGCGGAAGATCGGCTTGGCCAGCGTGACGTCGGGCAGGTGCCCGGTGCCCAGCCAGATGTCGTTGGTGATCAGCACGTCGCCCGGCGCCAGCTGGTCCGGCGGGAAGAAGCGCAGGAAGTGCTTCACCGTCTCGGGCAGCGTGCCGATGAAGCTCGGGATGCTCTCCGAGGCCTGCACCAGCGACTGGCCGGTGGCGTCGGTGATGACGCAGGAGAAGTCGTAGCTCTCGCGCACCAGCGTCGAGAAACTGGTGCGCACCATGGCGGCCGCGGCCTCGTCGACCATGGAAATCAGCCGCCGCCACAACAGTTCCAGCTCGATCGGGTCGAACGTGCGGGCCATCACGCCACCTCCGCCAGGATCGAGCCGTCGGCCAGCAGCCGCGCCCGCGCGCCGGGCCCGACGATGAAGGTGCTCTCGTCTTCCTCGAACACGGCGGGTCCCTCGATGTCGACGCCGGGCTGCAGCGCGTAGCGGTCCCACACCTTTGTCGGCAGCGTCTTGCCGCTGTCGGGGAAGAACACCGGCCGCGTGCCCTTGAGCGCCGAGGCGGCGGGATGGCGCGGCAGCTCGAGCGTGCCGCCGGTGCCGGGCATCGGCGCCAGCGCCGACAGGCGCAGCGCCACGAACTGGATCGCCGCCCCCGGCGGCGTGCGGCCGAACAGGACCTTGTAGGCGGCCTCGAAGGCCGTCCTCACCCCCGCCTCGTCCAGCCGCTCCGGCAGGGTCACGGTGATCTCGCTGCCCTGGCCGATGTAGCGCATGTCGGCCAGCCGCCGCAGAGAGCGATGGGCGATGTCGGCACCGGTCAGCCGCAGCACCTCGGCCGCGTCGTGCTCGAGCTCGGCGAAGACCCGTCCTGCCGCCGCGAAGTCCGCGCCGGCCAGCGCCGTCGTGAAGCTCGCGACGCGGTCGACGCGCGCCGGCGCCATCAGCATGCCGATGGTCGAGCCGGCCCCGGCGCCGGGCGGGCAGACGACCCGGCCGACGCCCAGCTTGCGCGCGACGTGCCAGGCATGGACCGGGCCCGCGCCACCGGTCGCCAGCAGCGCGTACTCGGCCGGGATGCGGCCGCGCTCGGCGATGGCGACGCGCGCCGCGCCGGCCATGTTCTCGTTGACCACGTCGTGCACGCCGAAGGCGGCGCGCTCGGGCGCCACCGACAGCGCGCCGGCGAGGCGCGCGAAGGCCGCGTCGGTCGCGGCGCGGTCGATCTTCATGGCGCCGCCCAGGAAGAAGTCGGCATTGAGGTAGCCGAGCGTCAGGTCGGCATCGGTCACGGTCGGCTCGGTGCCACCGCGGCCGTAGCAGGCCGGGCCGGGCTGGGCGCCGCTGCTCTCCGGCCCGACGTTCAGCGTGCCGAGGTCGGACTTGCGGGCGATCGAGCCGCCGCCCGCGCCGATCTCGATCAGCTCCACCGTGGCGATCTGGATCGGCAGGCCCGAGCCGCGCAGGAAGCGCTTCTCGCGCGCCGCCTCGAAGCCGTAGGCGACCAGCGGTTCGCCATCGTCGACCAGCGCCAGCTTCGCCGTGGTGCCGCCCATGTCGAAGGCGAGGACCCGCTCCAGCCCGGCATTGCGGCCGAACCACGCGCCGGCCAGCGCGCCGGCGGCGGGCCCGCTCTCGAGCAACTGCACCGGCGCGCGCTTGGCCTCGCTGACATGGGTCAGGCCGCCGTTCGACAGCATCAGGAACAGGCCGCCGGGGATGCCGTCGTCGCGCAGCGCGCGCTCGAGCCGTTCGAGGTAGATCTCGGCCAATGGCCGGACGTAGGCGTTGGTGACGGTCGTGCTGGCGCGCTGGTACTCGCGGATCTCCGGCGCGATGTCGGACGACAGCGAGACCGACAGCGTGGGAAAGCGTTCGGCGATCGCCGCGCCCAGCGCGCGTTCGTGCGCCGGGTTGGCATAGGCGTGCAGGAAGCAGACGGCGAGGCTCTCGACCCCCTGGGCGACGAGGTCGGCGACCTCGGCCAGCGCCGCCTCGACGTCGAGCGCGATCTCGACCGTGCCGTCGGGTGCGAGGCGTTCACGCGCCTCGCGCCGCCACGGCCGCGCCACCAGCGGCGCCGGCATCTCGATGAACAGGTCGTACAGCTCGTACTTGCGCTCGCGCCCGATCTCGAGCACGTCGCGAAAGCCGGCGGTGGTCAGCAGGCCGGTCTTCGCGCCCTTGCGCTCGATCAGCGCGTTGGTGAACAGCGTCGTGGCATGCACGACACGGCCGACCTGCGCGGGCGTCGCCCCGGCCTTGGCCAGCACGCGGCGGGTACCTTCCATGGCGCCGCGCGCCGGGTCGTCGGGGGTCGTGCTTTCCTTCCAGATGACGGCGCGACCGTCGCGCGGATCGTGGATGACGACGTCGGTGAAGGTGCCCCCGATATCGATGCCGAGGGAAAGCGGAGCGCTGGTCATTCTGCGCGGATATTGCCCTGCTTGACGACCTTCGCCCAGCGTTCGCGGTCCTGCTTGATGTACGCAGCGAAACTCTCCGGCCCCTGCCCCAGCGCCACCAGCCCCTGCTTGTCGAGCGGCTCGCGGTTCGACGGGTCGCCGATCGCGTCGATGAACAGCTTGGCCAGCGACGCCTTGATGTCGGCCGGCAGCGCCGCCGGGCCGACCACGCCGAACCAGTTGTTGATGTCGAGCGCCGGGATCTCGCGCGTCAGCAGCGGCAGGTCCGGCGCCAGCGCGCTCGGGTTCTTCGCCGCCAGCGCCAGCACCCGTACCTTGCCGGCACGCGCCATGCCGATCAGTTCCGACACGTTGCCGAAGAACAGGTCGACGTTGCCCGCGGCGACGTCGGCGATCGCCGGCGCGCCGCCGCGATACGGCACGTGGATCAGCTTGAGACCGCCCGCCTCGGCGGCCAGGAACTCGGCCGCCAGCTGGTTGGTCGAGCCGAGCCCGGTCGAGGCGTAGCTCACCTTGCCGGGATTGGCCTTCGCGTAGGCGACCAGTTCGGGCAGCGTCTTGAAAGGCGCCTCGACCCGCACGATCAGCGCCATCGGCACGCCGACCAGGTTGCAGATCGGCACGAGGTCGCGGTCGAGGTCGAGCGGGATCTGCGATCCCGGGACCACGGCGCCGACCGCAAGCTGGCCCATGATGCCGATGCCCACCGTGTAGCCGTCGGGCGGCGACTGCGAGACCTGCTTCAGGGCAATGAAGCCGCTGGCGCCGGTCTTGTTCTCGACGATGACCGTGTAGCCCTTCTGGCGCTGGATACCGTCGGCGGCCAGCCGCGCGACGATGTCGGCCGTTCCGCCGGGCGCGTAGCCGACCAGGATCTTGATCGGCTGCTTCGGCACCCAGTCCGCGCGCGCCGCCGTCGCCCCGAGAACCAGTGGCGCGGCGAGCAGAGTACGACGCAGCATGACGACCTCCCATTCCCCACGGCAAGGCTCCAGCAAGCGCCATGCCGGGTCAAGCTTGAGTGCTTGAGCCCCCGCCCGCATGGGCTAGTGTTCGCTCCGCCATGCCCACCGACCTTCCCGCCGCCGACGTCTGGACCCTGCTGGCCGACATCGCCGAGGACTCGCCGGACGCCGTCGCCTTCATCCACGACGGGCGCCCACTGAGCTTCGCGGCGTTGATCGAGGCCGCGCTGCGCGCCGCCCGCGGCCTGTCCGACCTCGGGGTCGGGCCGAGCGACCGCGTCGCGCTGTGGCTGCCCAACATCCCGGCCTACCCGATCCTCTACTTCGCCTGCGCCCGGCTGGGCGCCATCGCCGTCGCGGTCAACACGCGCTACCGCGCCGTCGAGGTCGCCGACATCGTCGATCGCTCGGGCGCCAAGGTGCTGGCCTGCGCGCCGGCGTTCCGCCGCATCGACTTCCTGTCGATCCTGGCCGGCATCGCGCCCGAGGCGCTCGACCGGCTGAGCGCGATCGTCACGATCGGCGAGACGCCCGAGCCGGTGCCGCCGGCGATCGCCGAACGCCTGCGCGTGCCGTTCGAGCGGTTGCTGTCGCGGCCGCGCCACGGCGTCAACCACGCCTCGGCCCGCGCGCCCTGCAACATCTTCACGACCTCGGGCACGACCAGCGCGCCCAAGTTCGTGCTGCACCGCCAGGGCGCGATCGCCAGCCACGTCCAGCAGGTCGCGCGCAGCTTCGACTTCGCCGCGCCCGACACCGTCTCGCTGGCCGTGCTGCCGCTGTGCGGCGTGTTCGGCTTCGACCAGACGCTGGCGACGCTGGCCGCCGGCCGGCCGACGGTGCTGGTCGATTCCTACGACATCGAGGAGATCGCCCGGCTGGTCGAGCGGCATCGCCCGACCACGATGTTCGGCAGCGACGACATGTTCGCGCGCCTGCTCGACCTCTTGCCGGGCGACGCAGCCTTCTCGTCGATCAAGTGGGCGGGCTTCGCCGCCTTCAACGCCTCGCTCGAGGACCTGCCGGAGCGCGCCGAGCCGCGCGGCCTGCGGCTGGTCGGCCTGTACGGCATGAGCGAGGTCCAGGCGCTCTACGCGCGCCAGCCGCTCGACGCGCCGATCGCCCGGCGCAAGCTCGGCGGCGGCGCGACGGTGTCGCCGTTCGGTCACGTGCGCGTGCGCGATCCCGACACCGGCGCCCTGCTCAAGCCCGGCCAGCCGGGCATGCTGGAATGCGCCGGCCCGTCGCTGATGGTCGGCTACTACGGCAACGAGGCGGCGACGCGCGAGGCGATGACGCCCGACGGCTACGTCCGCACCGGCGATCTCGGCCAGCTCGACGGCCACGGCGGCTTCACCTTCCTCAGCCGCATGGGCGATGTGCTGCGCCTGTCGGGCTTCCTCGTGAACCCGCTGGAGATCGAGACCCACATCCAGCGCATCGCGGGCATCGACGGTTGCCAGGCGGTCGCGGTGCCGCGGCCCGACGGGGTGCGCGCCGTCGCCTTCGTGACGCTGCACGACGGCGCGACCCTCGACGAGGCGGCCGTGGTCACCCACTGCCGCCAGGGCCTGGCCAGCTACAAGGTGCCGGTGCGCGTCTTCGCGATCGACGACTTCCCGCGCACGCCCTCGCCCAACGGCCTGAAGATCCAACGCAACCGCCTGCGCGAGCGCGCCGAGGCGCTGCTCGCCGGATGACGCTCAGCGCCCCTTGAACTTGCCCGGCTTGCGCTTCTCGGTGAAGGCGCGCGCGGCTTCCTGGAAATCCTCGCTGAGGTAGAGCTTCTCCGGCGCGGTCATGAACATGACCTCGCGGCCCATGCGATCCATGTAGTAACGCCGCATGCGCACGGTGGAGCGCACGCTGAGCGGCGGGTTCTTCAGCACCTCGTCGGCCAGCCCGCGCGCCACCTCCAGCGTCTTGCCCTTCGGCGCCACGCGGTTGATCAGGTTGGCGCGGAACGCCTCCTCGGCGGTGAAGAAGCGGCCGGTCAGCGCCGCTTCCATGGTGAAGGCGCCGCCGCCGCGATAGTGCATCAGCGCCCAGTACTTTGCGGCGCCCAGCCCGCGCGAGGTCTCGGTGACCTGGAAGCGCGTGCCCTCCTCGGCGACGACCAGGTCGCACTCGAGGACGATGCCGACCGACAGGCCGAGCACGTAGCCGTGCGGCGCGGCGATCACCGGCTTCCAGTTGACCGACTTGGTGAGCAGGTCGGCCGAGTGCGTGCCGCGCCCCTGCGGTCCGCCGAGCTTGAGGAACTCCTCGCGGCTGCGCAGCTGGCGCTGCTGCACGTCGGCGCCGCTCGAGAAGGCGCGGCCGTTGCCCTGCAGGATGGCGATGTGCGCCTCGTCGTCCATGTCGAAGCGATGCAGCGCGTCGGACAGCGCGCCGACCAGCTCGTCGTTGAAGGCGTTGAGCTTGTCCGGCCGGTTGAGCGTCAGCGTGACGACCTGGCCGTCGCGCGCATAGTCCACCAGTGCCATCGCTTCCCCCTTTGTGCCATCCTCGGCCACTCTAGGGGGAACCGCTGCAGGAGTCGTCGGTCATGGCCAAGCGCAAGAGCATCAACTACCCGGGGTTTCGCCACGAGAACCCGATTCCCAACGCCAGCCGGATCGGCAACCTGCTGATGTCGAGCATCATCAGCGGCCGTGACCCCGAGACCCACAAGGCGCCCGACGACCTCGCCGGCCAGGTGATCAACGTGTTCAAGCAGATCCGGCTGTGCGTCGAGGCCGCGGGTGGCACCGTCGACGACATCATCAAGGTCAATTTCTGGATGAAGGATCCGGCCACCGGCCGCGCGGCGCTGAACGGCGAGTGGGCGAAGATGTTTCCCGATCCCGACTCGCGGCCGGCGCGTCACACGCTGTCGCTGGCACCCAACGCCGCCAACCACCTGACCTGCGACTTCATCGCGGTGATCGATCGCTAGCGACCGCTAGCGTCCCGGCACCTTGAGGTCGGCGACCGCCGCGCCGACGAACAGCTGCGGCCGCGACGGCCGCCCGATGCCCATGCGCTGCTCGAGCCGCTCGACGCAGGCGCGCGTGTTGGCGGCCAGCTGGCTCCACGTCGACGCGCCGTCGAACTGCTGCAGCAGGCACTGGTCGAAGTAGTTGTACTGGTCGCCCGAGCCGCAGCCGAAGCTGACGCGGTCGGCCGCCGCCGCGGTCATCACGATGCGGTTGGGCCGGCGCATCGCCGGCGTCAGGAACACGCCCGAGTGGCAGGCCGACAGCACGACCACGGTCGGCCGCGTGCCGCAGCCGGCATCGAGCGCGCTGGCCAGCGAGGCCGGCGCGACGGTGCCGCGGGCCTGGCGCAGGACGAAGCCGCTCTCGTCGCCATGGCTGGTGACGAAGGCGAGGCAGGCCTCGCCGCCCGGCGCGCGCAGGGCGTTCGAGACGTTGGAGGCGGTCGCGACCGGCACGCCGGGATTGGCGCCGGGATCGGAGGTCAGGACACGGATATCGCGCACGCCGCGCGACGCGAGCTTGTCGCGCAGCGCCTCGACGCCGTTGTCGAACGCCGGGCTGTTGTTGTCGCCGGCGACCAGCACCGCGCGCCACTGGCCGGCCGGAACCGACTCGGCGGGGGCGACGGGGCCCGCTGAAGAAGAGGACGCGGACGAAGGGGATGCCGACGAGGGGGGCGCGGCGTCGATGCTGTCGGGCGTGCAGCCCGCCAGCAGGACGGCGAGGCCGAGCAGCGCGCGGAACCGGCGCGCCATCTAGCCCTGCTTGGCGCCGGCCGAGCGCAGCGCCATGTCGGCGTAGAGCCGCGCCATCTGTTCCTCGCCGAGATCGCCGCCGGGGCCGTACCACATCGAGACGTGGGTCCACTGGTCGAGCAGCGCCATGGCCATCGCCTTGAGATCGCGGCGGCCGTCGATCAGCGGCGGGTCGAACACGCCCTGCTCCACGCCCTGCGCCAGGATGCCGACGACGATGTCGCGGATCGCGCGTCGGCTGCGCCGGATATCGGCGACGCGGTCGGCGCCGAGCCAGCTGATCTCGCGGTTGGCGACCAGCGCCTCGACGCGCATGCGGCAGTGGCGCATGACGTAGACCCGCACGAACGCCGCCAGCTTGGCCCGCGGATCGTCGCCGGCGCCGGCCACGGCGGCCTGGCACTGGCGCTCGAGCTCGCCCTGGGTCGAGGCGATGATGTCGTGCAGCAGCTCGTCCTTGGACTTGAAGTGGTTGTACAGCGCGCCCTGGGTCAGGCCGCAGGCCTTCATGATGTCGCGCACCGTGACCACGGGGTAGCCGCGCTCGGCGAACTGCGTGAAGGCGGCCGACCGGATCGCCTCGACCGGTGGCCGGGCATCGCGCTCGGCGGCGAGGGTCGAGACCGGCGGGCGAAGGGGCTTGCGCTTGTTCATCGGGAGGCTCCCAGCCCGCGGGCGATCTTCCAGGCGAGGTCGGCGGCGGGCCGGACCAGCTTGCCCGACTCGGCGGCCCGCACGTTCGACGCGGTACCGTCGAGCGACCGGGCATAGACACCCTGCCGGATGCACGACACGCGGAACAGGTTGTAGGCCATGTAGAATTCCCACAGCGCCGGATCGGGCCGCGCCCGCTTCGACAACTGGCAGTAATAGTCGAGCATCTCCTGCTCGGTCGGCAGGCCGAGCGCGCCGAGGTCGTGTCCCTCGAGACCGTTCCAGTCGGCCGGCGTGCGCCACAGCATGCAGAGATAGGACAGTTCGGCCCACGGATCGCCGAGCGTCGAGATCTCCCAGTCGATGACGCCCAGCACGCGTGGCTCGGTGGCGTGGAACACCATGTTGTCGAGGCGGAAGTCGCCGTGCACCAGCACCGTCTCGTCGTTGGTCGGCAGGTTGGCGGGCAGCCACTCCAGCAGGCCGTCCATCGCCTCGATCTGCTCGGTCTCCGACGCCTTGTACTGCTTGCCCCAGCGCGAGATCTGGCGCGCGACGTAGCTGCCCGGGCGACCGAAGTCGGAGAGGCCCAGCGCCGCGTAGTCGACGGCGTGCAGCCGGGCCAGGGTCTCGAACTTGGCGCGGTAGATGTCGGCGCGGCCTTCCTTCGGAACCTCCGGCAGCAGCGGGTCCCACAGCACCCGGCCGTCGCAGTACTCCATGATGTAGAAGGCGGTGCCGACCACGCTCTCGTCCTCGCACAGGGCGTAGGCCCGCGGGGTTGGCACGTTGGTCCTGTTGAGAGCCGAGATCACCCGGAACTCGCGGTCGACCGCGTGGGCCGACGGCAGGAGCTTGCCCGGCGGCTTGCGCCGCAGCACGTAGCGCCGGCCGGCGCCGTCGGTCAGGCGATAGGTGGGATTGGACTGGCCGCCCTTGAACTGCTCGACGGCCAGCGGCGGGACGAACCCGTCGACGTGGCTGGCCATGTAGGCAGCCAACGCCCGCTCGTCGAAACGGTGCTTTTCTTGCACCGGCATCGTACCTACGAAATCTGCCCCTCGTCGCGCCACTCGCTGCCCCTGAACGCTCATTCACATCGCCGGAGTTTGCGCGGCCGTCCCCGCGCATGCAACCGTCACCGAAAGCACAAATCCCGATGGACCTCCTCTCCGCCTATCCCCCCGCGACCTGGCCGATCCTCGTCGCCGCCGGCGCCCTGATCGGCGGGCTGGCCGGGCTGCTCGGGATCGGCGGCGGCGTCGTCGCCGTGCCGGTGCTGATCGAGGTCTTCGCGGCCCTCGGCCTGCCGCTCGACCGCACGGTGGCGATGGCGGTGGGAACCGCGCAGGCCAACATCCTGGTGGCCTCCCTGACCGCCGTCTCCGCGCATTGGCGGGCGGGCACGATCGACCGCGGCCTGGTCAGGGCTTGGCTGCCGGCCCTGCTGGTCGGCACGGCCGCTGGGCTGGCCGCCAGCGCGGTCGTCCCGGCCGCGGCCCTGACCACCGCCTTCGCCGTCGCCTCGCTCGCCCTCGCCCTGAAGCTCGGCCTCGGCGAGCGGCTGGTGCTGGCGCGGTCGCTGCCCCGCGGTCTCGGCGGGCAGGTGCCGCCGATCCTGGTCGGAAGCCTGGCCTCCTCCGTCGGGGTCGGCGGCGGCACGCTCAGCACCCCGGTCCTGTCCCTGTTCTCCTTTCCGGTACAGCGCGCCATCGGCGCCGGCGCCCTGTTCAACCTCGTGATCGCGCTGCCGGCCACCGGCTTCTTCCTCGCCCATGACCAGGGTACGGCCGGGAGGCCGCCCGATGCAGTCGGTGACGTCGCCGTCACCTGCCTCGTCGCCCTGTCCCTGCCGGCGCTGGTCGTGGCGCCCGTCGCGGCACGCTGGTCGGGCCGCGTACCCGCAGTCCTACTGAGCCGCCTGTTCGCGCTTTGCCTCGCGGTTGTCGCGGCCCGCCTTCTCCTGCGGAACTGAAATCAAGATTCGGCAAGGCGGCGAAATTGTGGTTATTTAGGGCTTGTATCTGGCCATCGACTTGGCCCAACAAGCACTGAAAGAGTTTGGCGTACGCTGGGGAGGCATCGTTGAGTCGATTCCTGAGCAAGGACCTTCTGTCCGGGCTGATGTTCATCGCCTTCGGGATGGGGGCGCTCTATTTCGGGCAGAAGCTGGCGCTGGGTACGCCGGTCCGCATGGGACCCGGCTACGTGCCGCACATGCTGTCCTTCATCATGCTCAGCCTCGGCAGCATCATCGTGCTCGCCACGCTGTTCCGCCAGGCCGACCAGCGCGAGAAGCAGCGCTACTGGATCCCGGTCGGCATCCTGATGGTCGCCGCCTTCATCTTCTCGTACCTGCCGGTCGGCAACGACTTCATCGCGACCAAGCTGCTCAGCACGGGCAGCCAGGCGACCTTCAAGACCATGAAGACGCCGTTCATGGTGTCCTCGCTCCTGACCATCGCGGTGGTCCTCCTGCTCGCCCTGATCGCCGTGCTCGGCCGGCCGGGTGTCACGGCGGACGACCCGGTCGAGGCGCCGAAGTGGCGCCCGATCACCCTGGTCACGCTCGGCATCGTCTGCTTCGCGCTGCTGTTCGAGCGCACCGGCCTCGTGCCGGCGCTCGTCGTGCTGGTCTTCCTCGCGTCGCTGGGCGGCCAGGAGTTCAAGCTGATCGAGGTCCTCGGCAACATCGTCGTCCTCTCCGTCCTGTGCACGGTCGTCTTCAAGATTGGGCTCGGCATGAACATCAGCATCGTGAACGGGATCTGGTAAAATGGATCTGCTCAACAACCTGATGCTCGGCCTGAGCGTCGCGATCTCCTTCCAGAACCTGTTCTACGCTCTCGTCGGCTGCATGGTCGGCACGCTGATCGGCGTGCTGCCGGGCATCGGCCCGGTGGCGACGATCGCCATGCTGCTGCCGATCACCTTCCACCTGCCGCCGACGGCCTCGCTGATCATGCTGGCCGGCATCTACTACGGCGCGCAGTACGGCGGCTCGACCACCTCGATTCTAGTCAACCTGCCGGGCGAGGCCGCCTCGGTCGTGACCTGTCTCGACGGCTACCAGATGGCCCGCCGCGGCCGCGCCGGTGCGGCGCTGTCGATCTCGGCGGTCGGCTCGTTCTTTGCCGGCACAGTCGGCACGATCATCATCGTGCTGTTCGCCGAGCCGCTCACCCGCATGGCGCAGAAGTTCGGCCCGGCCGACTACTGCTCGCTGATGGCACTGGGTCTCGTGGCGGCCGTCGTGCTGGCCAGCGGCTCGGTCATCAAGGCGATCGCCATGGTGTTCCTGGGCCTGCTGTTCGGCCTGGTCGGCACGGACGTCAACACCGGCGCCCAGCGTTTCACCTTCGACATTCCCGAGCTCTCGGACGGCATCGACTTCGCGCCGATCGCCATGGGCCTGTTCGGCATCGCCGAGATCGTGGTCAACCTCGAACGACATTTCTCGCGCAGCGGCGGCACCATCAAGGTCGGCTCGCTGTGGCCGACCCGCGAGGAAATCCGCCGCGCCATCCCGGCCGTGCTGCGCGGCACCGTGCTCGGCTCGGCGCTCGGCGTGCTGCCGGGCGGTGGCCCGACGCTCGGCGCCTTCTCGTCCTACACCCTGGAAAAGAAGATCTCGAAGAACCCGGGCGAGTTCGGCAAGGGCGCCGTCGAGGGCGTCGCCGCCCCCGAGGCGGCCAACAACGCCGCCGCCCAGACGTCCTTCATTCCCATGCTGACGCTGGGCATCCCGTCCAACGCCGTCATGGCGCTGATGGTCGGCGCGATGATCATCCAGGGCATCCAGCCGGGTCCCGAGGTCATGGTGAAGAAGCCGGACCTGTTCTGGGGCATGATCGCCTCGATGTGGATCGGCAACCTGATGCTGGTCATCATCAACCTGCCGATGATCGGCATGTGGGTGAAGCTGCTGACGGTGCCCTACCGCTTCCTGTCGCCGGCGATCCTGCTGTTCTGCTGCATCGGCGCCTACAGCCTGCAGAACTCGACGTTCCACGTCATGCAGGTCGCGATCTTCGGCATCCTCGGCTACATCTTCGTCCGCCTCGGCTGCGAGGGCGCGCCCTTCCTGCTCGGCCTCGTGCTGGGCCCGCAGATGGAAGAGTACTTCCGGCGCGCCATGCTGCTGTCGCGCGGCGACCCGATGGTGTTCATCGAGCGGCCGATCTCGCTCGGCCTGCTGATCGCCACCGCCCTGCTGCTGATCCTGATGGCCCTCCCGAGCATCAAGAAAGCCCGCGAGGAAGCCTTCCAGGAAGAAGGCTGACGCCCGAGGAGACGACCACATGTCCGACCTGCCCAAGCGCGTGCTGATCGCAGAGGAAGGCCCTCGCGAGGGCTTCCAGTCGGAAAAGAAGATGATCCCGGTGGCCGACAAGGTGCGTCTCATCGAGGCGCTGGCGGACACCGGGCTCAGGCACATCGCCTGCGTCTCCTACGTCAACCCGCGGCGCGTGCCGACGATGGCCGACGCCGAGCAGGTCGCCGCGGCGATCCGCCAGAAGCCGGGCATCCAGTACGCCGCCCTGTGGCTGAACCAGCAGGGCCTCGAGCGCGCGCTGGCCGGCCCGCTGCACGTCGACGGCGGCGTGCGGGTCACCGCCTCCGACACCTTCTCGCGCAAGAACATCGGCAAGTCGGTCCCCGACGCGATGGTCGAGCAGCGCCAGTCGCTGAAGACCTTCAAGGACCGCGGCATGCCGGTCGAATGGGGCACCATCCTCGGCGCCTTCGGCTGCAACTACGAGGGCGAGCTGTCGACCGCGCTGATCCTCGAGCGCGTGCAGCTGGCGCTCGACGAGGCCGAGCTGGCGGGCTTCAAGCTCAAGGGCATCAAGCTCACCGACGCCATGGGCTGGGCGACGCCGCGCTCGGTCGAGCGCCTGGTCGGCGCCATCCGGACGAAGTGGCCGGAGCTCGAGATCGCGCTGCACCTGCACGACACCCGCGGCACCGGGCTGGCCTCGGCCTACGCCGGCCTGCGGCTGGGCGTCACGAAGTTCGATGCCTCGGTGGCCGGCCTGGGCGGCTGCCCGTTCGCCGCGACCGACGGCGCCGCCGGCAACATCTGCACCGAGGACTTCGCCTTCCTGTGCGAGGAGATGGGCGTCGAGACCGGCCTCGACATCGAGCGCCTGATCGAGGTCGCCAAGCTCGCCGAGGACGTGGTCGGCCGGCCCCTGCCCGGCCACCTGATGCGCGGCGGCACGCTGACCGCCGCCAAGCAGAAGGCCGCCGCATGAACGCCGAAACCCTCGTTCCCGACTCGACCTACGTCGACATCCCCTCGATCCCCTGGAAGCCGACGCGCTTCCCCGGCGTCGAGGCCAAGACGCTGATGGAGAACAAGGCGACCGGCATGTCGACCGTGCTGATGCGCTGGGCGCCCGGCGCCAAGCTGCCGGACCACGAGCACGTCGCCATCGAGCAGACCTACGTCATCGAGGGCTCGTTCCGCGACCACGACGGCGTGTGCAGCGCCGGCAACTTCGTGTGGCGCCGCCCGGGCAGCCGGCACGCGGCCTGGACCGACGAGGGCTGCCTGATGCTGGCGATCTTCCAGAAGCCCAACAAGTTCTTCGACTGATATCGGCGCGGCCGGCGGCTGTCGCGCGGCGGAACCCGCCGTTTCGCCGCCGCCGCGCGCTCTGCTATTGCTCGCGCGCCGGCCGCACGGGGACCGGCTGAACCGTATCGGAGGCTGGGTCGTCGCATGGCTGGGGTTCTCGAAGGCATCCGCGTACTCGATTTCGGCCGCTACATCGCCGGCCCCTTCTGCGGCACCATGCTGGCCGATCTCGGCGCCGAGGTGATCCGCATCGAGAAGCTGGAGGGCAGCGAGGACCGCTGGGTGACGCCGGTCGCCGAGGGCGGCGAAGGCGCGATGTTCCTCCAGATGGGCCGCAACAAGCTCGGCATGACGCTGAACCCGGTGAAGCCGGCCGGCCGCGAGATCGTCGCGAAGCTGGTCAAGGCGTCGGACGTCGTGATCGCCAACCTGCCGTACGAGGACCTCAAGAAGATGGGGATCGACTACGACACGATCTCCGCCCTCAACCCGCGCATCATCCTCGCCACCAACTCGACCTTCGGCTCGGAAGGCCCCTACGCCACCCGCGTCGGCTTCGACACGATCGGCCAGGCGATGTCGGGCGCCATGCACCTGTCGGGCGACGGCGAGGTGCCGACCCGCATGAACGCCCCCTACGTCGACTTCAGCTCGGCGCTGCTCAGCACCATCGGCGTGATGGCGGCGCTGATGGACCGCGCCAGGAGCGGCAAGGGCCAGAAGGTCGAGACGGCGCTGCTGCGCACCGCCATCAACATCGCCAACGGCCACCTGATCGAGCAGGCCCTGCTCGGCCTCGACCGCAAGGCGACGCTCAACCGCGGCTTCACCGCCGGTCCCTCGGACACCTTCAAGTGCAAGGACGGCTGGATCTACGCCATGACGATCGGCCAGCCGCTGTTCGTGCGCTGGTGCCGCCTGATGGGCGACGAGAAGCTGGCCGACGACCCGCGCTTCAAGGACGACCTGGCACGCGGCGACAACGGCGAGGCCCTGTCGGCGATCATGCAGACGTGGTGCGAGACCCGGACGGTGGCCGAGGCGCTGGCCGCCCTCGAGGCCAACCGCATCCCCGCCGGGCCGGTCTACACGCCGCAGCAGGCGCTGGACGACCCGCACGTCAGGGAAGCCGGGTTCTTCCACCACATGGCCTACCCGGGCATGGCCAAGCCCGCCCCGGTGCTGCAGGAGCCGGTCATGCTGTCCCGCACCCCGCTCACCATCCGCCACCGGGCCCCCCGGCTGGGCGAGCACACCGACCAGATCCTGCAGGAGCTGGGCTACGATGCTGCAGGCATCGCGCAACTCCGGGCCGACCGGGTGGTCTGACCCGGGCCGCCCGGCGTAGAATGGCCATGAGAGGTCCCATGCGCCTGCTTTCCGTGTTTGCCCTGCTGATCGCCGGCGCCGCCACCGCCTCGGCGGCGCAGGACCTGCCCTATGGGTCGACCCAGTCCTTCGCGGTGTACCGCAACGGCGAGCAGATCGGCCGCCACACGCTCAACTTCCAGCACTCCGGCGCGACCATCTCGGTCGCGACCAACATCGACTTTGCGGTGAAGCTGCTGGGCATCACGGCCTACCGCTACTCGCACCGCGCCCAGGAGATGTGGAACGGCGACACGTTCCAGTACGTGGCGACCCAGACCGACGACAACGGCAAGCGGTTCAGCGTGAAGGCGCAGCGAACGCCGACCGGGATCACGGTCGAGCGGACCGGCGGTAAGCAGGTCCTGCCGCCCGACGTGCTGCCGTCGACGCACTGGAACATCCGCCAGGTCCGCCAGCAGGTCCTGCTGAATACGCAGGACGGCACGGAGTCCAAGGTCCAGGTGTCCGAGGTCGGCCGCGAGAAGATCAAGACGCTGAACGGCTGGCTGGACGCAACGCGCTTCCGCTACACCGGCGACGTCAACAAGGACCAGTGGTTCGACGACAAGGGCCGCTGGGTGAAGACGACCTTCAAGGCGTCCGACGGCTCGACCATCGACTACGTCCTGGAAGAATGACCCCAGCGACGTCCGCGGCGGACCGCTTCGCCCGCCTGCCCGAGCTGCTGGCGGCCGACGACGACCTGCGCCGGCGTGGCCGCTGGGCCTGCGTCGACTGTCGCATCGACATCGGCGCCGAGCCGTTCTTCCTCTCGATCGTCGACGGTGCGCTCACCGGCTTCGAGCGCGGTCCGCGCCTGATGAAGGGCACCGCCTTCACCGTCCGCGCCACAGAGGACGCGTGGACCCGCCACTGGGCCCCCGTCCCCGATCCCGGCTGGCACGACCTGTTCGCGCTGACCAAGCGCGGCGCCGCCGCGATGGAAGGCGACTTCCGCCCGCTGCTGCAGCACCTGCAGTACTTCAAGGACCTGCTGGCGCTGCCGCGCCGGTCGGCGGCCGGCTGACGATGGCGCCGAAGCTCGACCCGCATGTCGGCCGCTACCTGCGGCTGGAGATCGAGGGCGTGCCGCATCGCCTCTACTTCGAGGAGGCGGGCCAGGGCATCCCGCTGGTCTGCCTGCACACCGCCGGCGCCGACGGGCGGCAGTATCGCCACCTGATGGCCGATCCCGAGATCACCTCGCGCTTCCGGGTGCTGGCCTTCGACATGCCGTGGCACGGCAAGTCGACGCCGCCGGACGGCTGGGAGAAGACCGAGTACCGGCTGACCACCGCCTCCTACACCGCGGCGATCCGCGCGTTCTGCAGCGCCATGGAACTCGACAAGCCGGTGGTGATGGGCTGCTCGATCGGCGGCCGCATCGTGCTCAACCTCGCGATCGCCCATGCCCGCGAGTTCCGCGCCCTGATCGGCATGGAGGCCGCCGACTTCCAGCAGCCGTGGTACGACACCGCGTGGCTGCACCGGCCCGACGTGCATGGCGGCGAGGTCTGCGCCGCGCTGGTCTCCGGTCTGGTGGCGCCGCAGAGCCCGTCGGTCAGCCGCCACGAGACGCTGTGGATGTACATGCAGGGCGGTCCCGGCATCTTCAAAGGGGACCTCTACTTCTACCGGGTCGACGGCGACCTGCGCGAGAAGGTGAAGGCGATCGATACGACGGTCTGCCCGCTCTACCTGCTGACCGGCGAGTACGACTTCTCCTGCACGCCCGAGGACACGCTGCGCACGGCGGCGCAGATTCCCGGCGTCGAGGCGAAGATCATGGAGCACGTCGGGCACTTCCCGATGAGCGAGCACCCGGAGAAGTTCCGGGAGTACATTCTTCCCGTCCTGGCGAAGATCGCGTCGGGAGCCTGAAGGGTCCCTCGCTGCGCTCGGGATGACAGCGACTGTGTCATCCCGCGTCCCTGTCATCCCGAGCGAAGCGAGGGACCTTTCGCGTCCTACAACACCTGGAAGACGTCGTAGACCGGGCCGGCCGGCTCGCGGCGGCCGGTGGCGACGCAGACGATGCGGTTGAGGAAGCGGTACTTGTCCGACGCCGTCTCGAACAGCGGCGTGGTGCGGAAGTAGTACTGGCTGGGATCGACCTTCTCGCCCTTGTTCAGCTGGTCGATCACCCACGCCGGGCCATGCCGCATCCCGCGGTAGCTCATGTAGATCAGGTGGTCGTCGTCGGTCTTGAGGGTCAGCCGGACGTCGAGCTGCAGGATGCCGTCGCGGCGCAGCAGAAGCCAGTCGCCGCCCGGCGCCGGCAGGATGGTGCCGCGCAGTTCCTCGCCCTCGAAGGTGCCGCCCGTGACGTTGGCGATGCGGCGCCGGCCGAGCGGCGTCTCGCCGAGATCGACGATGTTGGGGTCGACGGTCGCGCTCAGCGTGAACAGGTGGGCGGTGCGGAGGGTCGGTTCGGTCATCTGTCGCCTCATATCCTAGCGCTGCGGCCGGCCCAGTAGGGCTCGCGCAGTTCGCGCTTCATGATCTTGCCGATGGTACTGCGCGGCAGGGACTCGCGGAACTCGACCGCGGCCAGCCGTTGCGTCTTGCCGAGCTGCCCGTTTGCCCAGCCGAGGACCGCGTCCTCGCTGGTCGTGGCGCCCGGCCGGCGAACGCAGAGCGCCATCGGCTGCTCGCCCCACTGCTCGCTCGGGATGCCGATCACCGCGACGTCGATCACGTCGGGGTGCTTCAGCAGCAGCACTTCGATGTCGGCGGCATAGACATTGAAGCCGCCGGAAATGATCATGTCCTTCTTGCGATCGAGCAGCACGACGAAGCCGTCCTCGTCGATGCGGCCCATGTCGCCGGACTTGAAGAACAGCCGGCCCTCGGCATCGTGCCAGAACAGGTCGCGCGTCTTGTCGTCCTGCTTGTAGTAGCCCTTCATCATGACCGACGCGCGCCCGGCCAGCTCGCCGACGGCGCCGCGCGGCAGCACCCGCCCCTCCTCGTCGAGCACGACGATCTCGCTGCCGAGCCCGGGCTGGCCCACCGTGTGCAGCTTGTCGGGATGCAGGTTGGCCTCCAGCATGCACGATGCACCGCCCTCGGTGAGGCCGTAGATCTCGATCAGGCGGCCCGGCCAGCGGGCTAGGCAGTCGGCCTTCAGCTGGGCGCGCAGCGGCGCGCTGGTCGACAGCTTGGCCTTGAACGACGCGAGGTCGTACTTGCCGAAATCCGGGTGGGCAAGGATGCGCTGGTACTGGACCGGCACCAGCATGGCGTGGGTGACCCGCTCGCGCTCGGCGATCTCGAGAAACTTCACGACGTCGGACTTCGGCATCAGGATCGTCGTGCCGCCGTTGCCGACCGTCGCCAGCACCGAGACCAGCGTGGTGTTCGAGTAGAGCGGCGTCGAGGCCAGCGACACCGTGTCGGGACCGTAGTCGAAGCCGGCGAAGCGTACCGCCAGCAGGTCGCGCATGACGTGGCTGTGCAGGATGCCCTTGGGCAGGCCGGTCGTGCCCGAGCTGTAGATGATGTTGAAGTCGTCGAGCCGGTCGATCGGCACGGCGAACGGCGCGTCGCTGACCGGCGCCAGCCAGTCCTCGAAGCCGGTCCAGCCGGGTCGTGCGAAATCGAAGGCGATGCGGCCGCCGGCGATCAGCTTCGCAAGCCGCGCCTCGTAGGGCTCGACCAGCGGCCGGTACTGGTCCGACAGGAACAGCACCTTGGCGTCGCAGTCGTCGAGCATCTTCTCCAGCGCATCGGCCGCCGCCATGGTCGACAGCGGCACCACGCAGGCGCCGGCCCTGAGGCCGCCGATGAAGGTCTCGAGGTACTCGACCGAGTTGGCGGCCAGGATGGCGATCTTGTCGCCCTTGCCGACGCCCATGCCGGCCAGCGCCCGCGCGATCCGGCTGGCGCGGCGGTCGAACGCGGCCCAGCTGCGGGCCTTGCCCTCGCACACCACCGCCCGCTTGTCCGGCCACGCCGCGGCATGCTGCGCGACCCGCACCGGGATCGAGATGAACTCGGCGAAGTCTTGCGGCGTCGGCTGCGGGACCAGGGTCCGGTCGGCGCTCACAGCGACCTTACTTCTTGGGCTCGACCTTCTCGACCGGGCCGCCCGCCTTCTTCCACGCGCCCAGCCCGCCCTCGATGTGGGCGACCGGGGTCAGGCCCATGTCCTGCGCCGTCTTGGTGGCGAGCGCCGAGCGCCAGGCGCCGGCGCAGAAGAACAGGAACTTGTTGCCGGTCTGGAAGTAGTCCTTGGCGTAGGGGCTCTCGGGATCGATCCACATTTCGAGCATGCCCCTGGTCACGTTGATCGCGCCAGGGATCGTGCCGTCGCGCCACAGCTCGCGCGGGTCGCGGATGTCGATGAAGGTGACGCCCGGCTGGCCCAGCAGCTTCAGCGCCTCGGCGACCGGCACGGTCTCGATCGCGGCATCGGCTTCCGCCACCATCTGCTTCACGGTCTTCTTGATCTCGAGCGGCATCTCAGTCCTCCGTTGGCCCCTTGTACCGCTACTTCGCCTTGTCCGGAACGCCCTTCAACTCGTCCAGCCACAGGTCGGGACTGCCGTCGGACGGCGCGCGCCAGTCGCCGCGCGGCGACAGCGAGCCGCCGGACGAAATCTTCGGCCCGTTGGGCAGCGCCGAGCGCTTGAACTGGTTGGTGAAGAAGCGCCGCAGGAAGAGCTGCAGCCAGTGGCGGATCTCCGACAGCTCGAAGGCGCGGCGCGTGCCGGCCGGCAGGTTGGCCGGCCACGCACCCTTGTCGATGTCGTGCCAGGCGTTCCACGCGAGGTAGGCGATCTTCGACGGCCGGTAGCCGAGCCGCGTCAGGTAGTAGAGGTTGAAGTCCTGCAGCGCGTAGGGCCCGACCGACTGCTCGGTCGACTGGATCGCGCCCTTGGCGTCGGCCGGGATCAGCTCCGGCGAGATCTCGGTCTCGAGGATGTCGATCAGCACCTCGGCGGTCTCCGGGCTGACGTCGCCGCCCGCCGCGACGAAGCGGATCAGGTGCTGGATCAGCGTCTTGGAGACCGAGCCGTTGGGATTGTAGTGGGACATGTGATCGCCCACGCCGTAGGTGCACCAGCCCAGGCCCAGCTCGGACAGGTCGCCGGTGCCGACCACCAGGCCGTTGTGCCGGTTGGCCAGCCGGAACAGGTAGTCGGTGCGCAGGCCGGCCTGCACGTTCTCGAAGGTGACGTCGTAGACCTTCTCGCCCTTCGCGAAGGGATGGTCGAGGTCGGCCAGCATCTGGCGCGCCGCCGGCTTGATGTCGATCTCGGCGGCGGTGACGCCCAGCGCCTTCATCAGGCGCCACGCGTTCTTGTGCGTCTTGTCGGAGGTGCCGAAGCCCGGCATCGTGAAGGCCAGCACGTTCTCGCGCGGCAGGCCGAGCTGGTCCATGGCGCGGCACACCACGATCAGCGCCTGCGTCGAATCGAGGCCGCCCGAGACGCCGATGATCGCCTTCTGCAGGCGGCTGCTGAGCAGCCGCTGGGCCAGGCCCTGGATCTGGATGTTGTAGGCCTCGTAGCAGTTGTCGCGCAGCTTGGCCGGGTCCGACGGCACGTAGGGGAAGCGCTCGACCGGGCGCTGCAGCGCGACCTTGCCGCGCGGCGCGTCGAGCGTGAAGGCGACCTTGCGGAAGCGCTTCGTGCGCTCGCCCTCGAACAGCGCGCAGTCGGCGAAGCCGTTGTTGCGCAGCCGCTCCTGGCGGATGCGGCCGAGATCGACGTCGGCGCTGATCACCGTCGAGTCGCGCTCGAAGCGCGCGCTCTCGGCCAGCTGGTCGCCGCACTCGTAGATCGCGGCGTGGCCGTCCCACGCGAGGTCGGTCGTCGACTCGCCCGGGCCCGACGCCGAGTAGGCATAGGCGGCGATGGCGCGCATCGACTGGCTGCCGCACAGCAGGCGGCGGGCCTCGGCCTTGCCGATCGTGATGTTGGAAGCCGACAGGTTGACCAGCACCTCGGCGCCGGCCATCGCGGCGTGGCTCGACGGCGGCACCGGGACCCAGATGTCCTCGCAGATCTCGACGTGGAAGGTGACGCCGACGGTGCCGCCCGAGCGGAACAGCAGGTCGGTGCCGAACGGCGCGTCCTGGCCGGCCAGCCGAATGCTCGTCTCGACGATGTTGGCGCCCGACACGAAGTGCCGCTTCTCGTAGAACTCGCGGTAGTTCGGCAGGTAGGTCTTGGGCACCACGCCCAGCACCGCGCCGCGATGGATCACGATGGCGCAGTTGTACAGCCGGCTGGCGAGCCGCAGCGGCGCACCGACGATCAGCACCGGGAACATCTTCTTCGAGGCCTCGACCACCTTGGCCAGCGACTCCTCGACCTCGTCGAGCAACGCGTCCTGCAGCAGCAAGTCCTCGATCGCGTAGGACGACAGGCCGAGCTCGGGGAAGACCATGATGGCCGTCCGCGCCTTGTCGCCCTCGGCCGCGAGCCGCAGCGTCTCGGCGAGGTTGTAGGCGGCGTCGGCGACCCGCGTGCGCGGCACGCAGCAGGCGATCCGGACGAAGTCGTGGGTGTAGAGCGAGAAGAATTCGGACAAGGGATTGTGGTCCCGCGGTGGAGGGGCGAGAGGGATTGAACCCGCGCCGCCGGTCCTGTCAAGGAGCCGGGCCCCGGCCGGCGATTGTCCGGCGATTGTGACGACACGGTGTCGGCCTGCGCCGTCGCCTCACGGCGCCGCGAGGAGGCGTGCGAGTCTTGCTCCCGAAGAAGACAAGTCGCGTCTCCAATCTGCCGGGAAGAGACCTCCGTAACCAACGGCACGACACAGCCAACACGGAGGTCATTCAATGCTGCGCAAGACTTTCCTCGGCCTCGCGGCCGGCACGGTTCTCTCGCTCGCGTCGCTGTCGGCGCAGGCCGCGGACATCGTCGACACGGCCGTCGGCGCCGGCCAGTTCAACACGCTGGCGGCGGCGCTCAAGGCGGGCGATCTCGTCGTCGTTCTGAAGGGCAACGGTCCCTTCACGGTGTTCGCGCCGACCGACGAGGCGTTCAAGAAGCTGCCGCCCGGCACCGTCGAGAACCTTCTGAAGCCGGAGAACAAGGCCCAGCTGGTCAAGGTCCTGACCTACCACGTCGTGCCCGGGAAGGTGATGAGCACCGACCTCGCCGGCAAGAAGACCGACGCCAAGACCGTCCAGGGCGGCACCGTCGCGGTCGACGCGACGATGGGCGGCGTGACCGTGAACGGCGCCAAGGTGGTGAAGGCCGACATTCCGGCGGACAACGGCGTGATCCACGTGATCGACACCGTGCTGATCCCGAACTAGCGGGTCACCGACGCGACGGCGGGCTGGCGGCGGCGACGCCGCCGGCCCCTGCCGATCAAGTTTCCGGAAAGTCAGGGCGGTGGTGGGCGCGACAGGGATCGAACCTGTGGCCACTGCCATGTCAAGACAGTGCTCTACCGCTGAGCTACGCGCCCATCGCCGTGAGGTGCGGTCGTCTACATCGGGGGCTGCCAAATGGCAAGTGGGGCGCGCGGGACGGGCCGATGACGCCTCGGCGGGTGACGGGCTTCCCGGCCCGCGCTATGAGGCTTTCATGGAGTTTCCGTCGACCGCGTTCGCGCACGAGGCCCTGGATTTCCGCCCCCCGGCGCGGCAAACGGCCCCGGTCGTGGTCGCGTCGCCGCACAGCGGGTCGGTCTATCCCGCGACCTTCCTGACCCAGGCGGCAGTCTCCCTGGCCGCCCTGCGGCGGGCCGAGGACGCCTTCGTGGATGACCTCTTCGCGGCCGCGCCGGCGCTCGGCATTCCCTTCCTGGCCGCCCGCTTTCCCCGCTCCTTCGTCGACGCCAACCGCGAGCCCTACGAGCTCGACCCCGGCATGTTCGAGGGGCCCCTGCCCGGCCCGCTGAACCACCGCACCACCCGGGTCGCCGCCGGCCTCGGCATGATCCCGCGGGTCGCCGCCAGCGGCGAGGCGATCTACCGCGGCCGGGTGCCCTCGCACGAGATCGAGCACCGGCTGGAGACCTGCTGGCGGCCCTACCACACGGCGCTGACCACCCTGGTCGAGCAGACCTTCCGGCAATTCGGCGCCGTCCTGCTGGTCGATGCCCACTCGATGCCGTCGTCGGCCTCGGGCGTCGGCGCCCGCGACCGGCGCGTCGATATCGTGCTGGGCGACAACCACGGCGAGGCCTGCGATCCCGACCTCGTCGAGTGGGCCGAGACCTGGCTGGCCAGCCAGGGCCTGCGGGTGCGGCGCAACCAGCCCTACGCCGGCGGTTTCACCACCCAGCGCTACGGCCGGCCGTCGATCGGTCGCCACACCCTGCAGATCGAGATCAACCGCGCCCTCTACATGGACGAGGCCCGGCACGAGAAGCTGCCGGAGGCGGCGCGCGTCCAGGCGCTGATGACCGGGTTGCTCCAGGCGCTCGGTGCCGAAGCGGCGACCGCTTTCCAGCCGCTGGCTGCCGAATAGGCACGGTCACAAAACGCGCAAAAAAAAGGGCCGTGACTGGCACGGCCCGAGTTTAGGGAGGAAACGCCCAAGACGGGCATACAGCAAACAAAGAGGTCACTGACGTGACGTTTGCTGCACCCCAAGAATGGTGCACCTGCGAAGGAAATACAAGAGGAAAAAAAGCCCTGTATTTCACCGATTTAGTGACGTTTCGACTTCCGGACCAAGTGTTGCCTTTTCGCAACGCACAATAATGGTGGATGCCTGCTCTGCGTTCCCTGCAACCCTTTGCGGTCCCGCGCAGATCGGCTTTCGTGAGATGTTTCAAGGACTTGACTGCAGCTGGAGGGAAAATTGGCGAAAAAGTTCGTCGTGGCGATGATGATGCACGAGACCAATACGTTCTCGCCGCTGCCCACCCCCATCGAGTCCTTCGCCCGGTCGGGCGCCCTGGTCGGTGAGCCGGCGATCCGGGATGCGGAAGGCACCAACACCTCCCTCGGCGGCTTCATCGAGGTCGCCCGCAAGGCCGGCGCCGAGTTCACGGTGCCGATGGCCGCCTCGGCCCATCCCTCCGGCCTGGTGACCAAGGCGGCCTACGAGCAGATGACGACGGCGATCGTCGACGAGGTCCGCAAGGGCTGCGACGCCGTCCTGCTGGCCCTGCACGGCGCCATGGTCGCTGAGCATTACGACGACGGCGAAGGCGAGCTGCTGAACCGCCTCCGCAAGATCGCGCCCGACGTGCCGATCGCCGTGGCGCTCGACTTCCACACCCAGATGACCGACGCCATGATCAAGGGCGCGACCATCATGACCGGGTACCGCACCTACCCGCACATCGACATGGCCGACACCGCGCGCCGCGCCGGCCGCACCCTGATGCGGCTGCTGGCCGGCGAGGTCGAGCCCGTGATGGTGTGGGGCAACCGGCCGATCATGAGCAGCTCGCTGGTCCACACGCCGTCGCGCGAGCCGATGAAGACCCTGATGGGCATGGCCAACGAGGCCGAGGACACCGGCAAGGTGCTGAACGCCTCGGTGTTCGGCGGCTTCCCGCAGGCCGACATCCCCCACCTCGCCCTGTCGTCGGTCATCGTCTGTGACAAGCGCACGGCCGAGGGCGAGATCCTGCTGAACCGTATCCTCGACACCGCGTGGGAGAAGCGCGAGGGCTTCCTGTTCCACCCCGAGCCGCTGTCGGTCCAGGTGGCGCGCGCCAAGGCGTTCGACGGCGGCCCGGTGGTGATGGCCGACCACGGCGACAACACCGCCTCGGGCGGCACGCAGGACGTGATGAGCGTGATCGAGGAAGCCATGAAGCAGGGTCTCGAGGACGCCTGCGCCGGCCCGATCTGCGATCCGGGCTGCGTCGAGCAGATGATCAAGGCCGGCGTCGGCGCCGAGGTGACGCTCGACCTCGGCGGCAAGATCGACATGCCGGCGATGGGGCTGAAGGGCAAGCCGTTGCGCGTCACCGGCCGCGTCAAGGCGATCACCGACGGCGCTTTCGTCGTCACCGGCCCGATGGCCACCGGCACCACCGTCCGCATGGGACGGACCGCGGTGCTCGACACCGGCAAGATGCAGATCGTCGTGTCGGAGAAGCGGGCCGAGCCCTACGACCTCGGCGTCTTCACCCATTGCGGCATCGATCCGCGGCGCAAGAAGTACGTGCTGATCAAGTCGCGCCAGCACTTCCGGGCCGGCTTCGAGCCGATCGCCAAGCACATCGTGATGTGCGACGGCGACGGCTGCACCGCCTCGGACCTCAAGCTGTTCAAGTACACCCGCATCAAGCGGCCGCTGTATCCCTTCGATCCCGACATGCGGCTGGGCCGCAACGAGGCCTGATCCGATGAGCCAGTACGACATCGTCATCCGCAACGGCCAGGTCGCCGACGGCACCGGCAAGAAGCTGTTCGCCGCCGACGTGGCGCTCAAGGGCGACCGCATCGCCGCGGTCGAGGCGCCCGGCTCGCTGCGCGGCGACACCGAGATCGACGCGGCCGGCCGCGTCGTCGCGCCGGGCTTCATCGACGTCCACACCCACGACGACACCGCCCTGATCGACAACCCGACGATGGCCATGAAGGCCAGCCAGGGCGTCACCACGGTAGTGTGCGGCAACTGCGGCGCCTCGGCCGCGCCGTTCATCCGCGACGATGTCGGGCACTTCCTCAGCCTGATCGTCAAGAACAAGAAGAACGTCTCGAAGAGCTTCGCCGAGTTCGCCGCCAAGGTCGACGCGGCGAAGCCGGCGATCAACGGCGCCTTCCTGATCGGCCACTCGACGCTGCGCATGAACGCGCTGGGCAACGACCTCGCCCGCCAGGCCTCGGCGGCCGAGGTCAAGGTGATGCGCGACCTGCTCGACCAGAGCCTCGAGCAGGGCGCGATCGGCATGTCGAGCGGCCTGTTCTACCCGCCGGCGATGGCCGCCTCGACCGACGAGGTCGCCGAGGTGGCGGCGCCGCTCGGCAAGTGGGGCGGCGTCTACACCGCCCACATGCGCGACGAGGGCGACGACATCCTGAAGTCGATGGACGAGACCTTCGAGATCGGCCGCCGCGCCGGCGCGCCGGTCATCGTCTCGCACCACAAGTGCTCGGGCCGCACCAACTTCGGCCGCATGAAGGAGACGCTGCCCAAGTTCAGCGAGGCGATGAAGCAGCAGGACATCGCGTTCGACGTCTATCCCTACGTCGCCGGCTCGACGATCCTGCGCAAGGAGATGCTCGACCGGGCCGACAAGGTGCTGATCACCTGGTCCGACACCGTGCAGGGCGTGAGCGGCCGCGACCTCGCCGACATCGCGCGCGAGATGGGCTGCTCGATCCACGACGCCGCCGACCGCCTGCAGCCGGCCGGCGCCATCTACTTCATGATGGACGAGAAGGACGTGCAGAGCGCGATGGCGCATCCCGGCGCGATGATCGGCTCGGACGGCATCCCGTTCGACACCCATCCGCACCCGCGCCTGTGGGGCACCTTCCCGCGCGTGCTCGGCCACTACTCGCGCGAGCTCAAGCTGTTCCCGCTGGAGGACGCGGTGCGCCGCATGACGTCGTACTCGGCCAAGCGCTTCAAGCTCGCCAAGCGCGGCGAGGTGAAGCCCGGCTACTACGCCGACATCTGCATCTTCGATCCGGCGACCGTGATCGACACGGCGACCTTCGAGAAGCCGATCTCGGCGGCCCGGGGCATCGACGTCGTGCTGTGCAACGGCGCGGTGGTGTGGCGCGACGGCAAGCCGGGCGACGGCCGCGCCGGCCGGGCGCTGCGCCGCCAGGACCTGCAGGCCGAGGCGAAGGCCTGAAAAAAAGAAGGGCCCGGAAACGGGCCCTTCTTCAATTCAGGACAACGAGGACCGACGCTCAGTCGGCGCCCTCGTCGCGGCGCGTCCGCTCGAGCCGCTCGTGGCGCTCCTGCGCCTCGACCGAAAGCGTGGCGATCGGCCGGGCCTCTAGGCGCTTCAGCGAGATCGGCTCGCCGGTCTCCTCGCAGTAGCCGTAGGTGCCGTCGTCGATCGACTTCAGCGCCTGGTCGATCTTCGAGATCAGCTTGCGGAAGCGGTCGCGGGTACGCAGCTCGAGCGAGCGGTCGGTTTCGGCGGTCGCGCGGTCGGCCAGGTCGGGCTGCGCCAGGCTCTCTTCCTGCATGTTCTGCAGCGTCTGGTTCGATTCCTCGATGAGCTCGGCCTTCCACTTCAGGAGCTTCTGGCGAAAGTACTCCTGGTGCATCGGGTTCATGAACGCTTCGCGCTCTGTCGGCCGGTAATTCTGCGGCAACGTGATCGACATCGTCGGGCAACTCCACTCGCAGCGACTACACGTCCGCCCTAGGGGAAGGCGGCTCTCAAGGCGCGCGGAGTATAGGGATGGTCAGTGACGCCGCAAGCCGCTTGGCGATGGCTTGTCGTGCGGTGCAGCATGAACAGGGTCTGCAATTTGCGTGCAGAAAATGAGCAAATACAGGCGTTCTGCGGCGGTCAATGCTGCAGCGCAGCAAAGCATCCCAAGCCGAGGAGCCGAGCGAAGCCGGATGACAGATCGAAGTCGCCCTGTTCGCGGGCCGCGCGACCGGCAGCCGCCTCGAGGGTCAGCCCCTCGGCGACGGCGTCGAGGAAGGCGGCCTCCCCGGCCTCCAGCTGGACGAAGGCCGCGTCGTCGCCCTGGCGCAGCACGACCAGCCGCACGCCGCCGTCCAGCGCCACCTCGCCCTCGGGTGCGTCGGGTTGGGATGCCGCCCAGATCCGGTCGACCGGGTGAGCCGATGCCAGGCGGGTCGTGCCGGGCGACAGGGCGAGCCGCAGCAGCGGCAATCGCCCGGCGGGCAGCCCGGCCAATTGGACCGCGGAGAGACGTCCCTCCTCCGGCGCCAGCCAGGCCGCGTTGAGCGCCCAGTCGAGCCGGGCGACATCGGCGAGGTACGGCAGGTCGCGGGCCGGCGCCCACGCCGCGACGAAGCACGGAAAGCCTTCGCCGTACTCGGCCAGCACCGGCTGGGCCGGCAGCGACGCCGCGACGAAGGCGCGGGCCATCGCCTTGAAGAAGTCCTCGCCGACCAGCGCCTGCACCGTCGGGAAGGTCGCCGCGAGCGCCGACGCGAGACTTGTCCGGACGTGGTTGTGGTGCACCTGCAGCCGCGCCACTGCCGGAATCGAATCGCCGGCGATCGCACCGGCCAATCCGCCGTCGTCTTCGCCGGCGAGGTGCGCGGCGAACGCCGCCTGCAGGTCACGCAGCGCGGTCACGCGCCGCTCCCGCCGACAGGTGTTGCTGCGCCGTCCGCGCCTCGTCGAGCAGCACGGCGAGCGGCGGCAGGTCGGTGTCCCACTCGACCAGCGTCGGCCGCGGCCCGAAGCGCGCCACCGCTTCGTCGAACAGGGTCCACACGCCGCCCCTCACCCGCGAGCCGTGATCGTCGATCAGGATGGTCTCGCCGTCGGCATCGTTCACCGCGTGGCCGGCGAGGTGGAACTGGGTGATCGCTTCGGCCGGCAGGTCGAGCCACCGCCGCGGATCGAGCCGCAGGTTGTGCGCGGTCACGACGACGTTGTTGAGGTCGAGCAGCAGGCCGCAGCCGGTGCGCCGCACCAGTTCGGCGAGGAAGTCCGG